>CALRRC020000001.1:0-19774 GCA_943370515.1 Erythrobacter sanguineus
TATTTGGGTTTAGAAGAAAGTTCCTTCATTGAGCCGGCAATTGCACAGGCACAGCAAGCGGGTATTCGAGTAAACGGGCCGTTTCCGGGAGATACTCTATTTGATTTTCGATCACTGGATCAGGTCGATGCCTATTTAGCGATGTACCATGATCAAGGATTGGCCCCCTTTAAATTTGTTGCCTTTAATAGAGGCGTAAATGTAACCCTTGGATTGCCGATTATTCGAACCTCAGTAGACCATGGCACTGCACTCGATATTGCTGGGAAGGGAATGGCTGATGCAGGCAGTATGCTGGAAGCCTTGCGCCTCGGATTTCAGCTTGCCCGGCATCGAAAGGCTGTGCTACATGCATCAGGCGCGTAAACGTTTCGGTCAAAACTTTCTGCATGATGAGGGCATTATTCATGCGATTGTGAGTTTGATTAGGCCTTCTGGTGATGCAGCTATATTAGAAATCGGACCCGGCCTTGGCGCCCTAACGAAGCCTTTATTAGCCAATCTAGAGAGCTTAGATCTACTCGAAATCGATCGCGATTTAGTTGCCTATTGGCGTAAGCAGCAGCTACCGGGGCTAACGATTACAGAGGGCGATGCCCTTAACTTTGATTTTCTGGCTTGGGCTCGAGCAAAAAAATCGAGCGGCTCAAAACAGATCAGGGTTGTTGGTAATTTGCCCTACAACATTTCCTCTCCCTTGCTGTTTCATTTGGTCGGCGCGGCAACGGAGATAGATGAGCAAGTGTTTATGCTGCAAGCAGAGGTGGTCGAGCGCATGGTCGCCGATGCAGGTTCATCGGAATACAGCCGCTTGTCCGTGATGCTGCAAGCCCGTTATCACCTCGAAAAACTATTGGATGTGCCACCAGAGGCATTTGATCCGCAGCCTAAAGTCAATTCCGCGGTTGTGCGTATGATTCCGCGGAGCAACTTCAATGCATCGCCTGAAGAGTGGCGCGCACTGGAAAAAGTAGTGGCAGCAGCTTTTGCACAACGGCGCAAGATGCTGCGCACGAACTTGCAAGACTACCTTGGGCGTTTGCAGTTACAAGAGGATGAGTTGACCAAGCGAGCGCAAGACATTTCAGTTGCGCGCTACTTGGAATGGGCTTCCGTCTTGGCTGCATCCGCGTAGGCGCTGGGATCAATTACTCGCATTTCTGTTTCGATCCAGGATTCGACAGCGCTATTGAGTTGCCCACCTGTTTTACCTTCAGATGCAATGACGGGGCCAATCGAAATAATTACCAACCCTGGATACTTTAAAAAGCGATTGCGTGGCCAAACCCGGCCCGCATTGTGTGCTACCGGAATGACTGCAGCCCCAGTGGCGGTAGCTAAGCGTGCACCCCCTTTTAAGTAAGGCTTATGGGATCCAACTGCAGTCCGTGTGCCCTCCGGAAAGAGCATGATCCATTTACCCTCTTTCAGGCGTGCTCGGCCTTGGCTTGCGACAGAGAGAGCGGCAGTTTCGCGCTTGTCTCGATCAATGTGAATCATTTTGAGCGCAGCCATGACCCAGCCAAAAAACGGAATCCACAATAACTCCCGTTTGAATACATAACAGAGCTGCTTAGGAAATAAAGCAATGTAAGCAATGGTTTCCCAAGCGGATTGGTGTTTACTTAGAATGATGATGGGTTGATCAAGCGCTCCCAACATATGCTCCATCCCCCGAATTTCATAGCGAATACCACATAGCCATTGCAGAACCCAAAGGACGGTTTTATTCCAGCCACTTACAAAACGGTAGCGGGTTTCACTGCGCATAAACGGAAATACCGCCAGGCAAATGATTGCCCAGATTGGCGTAAATACCAGCAAGAAAAGTGCAAAAAGGGTTGATCTCAGGTAAATCATGTATTGGAAGCAGATCCTAATAAGGATTTGGTAAATGCCATTAAATCGGCGTGCACTACAGTACCCGCTGGCAATATACCTTTATCTACTGTCTTTTGACCTTTGCCGGTGCGAACCAAATGGGGGCTTGCACCCAAAACAGTAGCGGCTTCCAAGTCACGCAAGGAGTCGCCAACAATAGGCACGCCAGTCAGCGGTAAGGCGGAATCGGTTTTGCGGTAGCGAGCTGCAATGTCACGCATGAGGCCTGGTAATGGCTTGCGGCAATTGCACTGGTCTGCATCGACATGGGGGCAAAAGAAAATGCTATCCACGCGACCACCCATAGGAGCCAAGAGATCCATCATTTTTTGATGCATCGCATGCAGATCATTGATCGTGAATAGACCGCGTGCCAAGCCCGATTGATTGGTAGCCACTGTTACTTGATAGCCGGCTTGATTGAGCTGCGCAATGGCCTCTAAGCTCCCCGGAAGCGGTATCCACTCATCAGCCGATTTAACGTACTGATCGCTGTCAATATTAATCACGCCATCGCGATCGAGGATAACTAACTTAGAGGCGCTTGAGCTCATGCCAAGGTGCCAAGATCGGCAACTAAATTCATTTGGTGGTGGAGCTGCTGCAACAAAGCTAAGCGGTTATCACGTAGGGCTGGATCCGGATCCATCACCATCACATCAGCGAAAAATTGATCAATCGGCTGACTTAAATCAACCAGCGTACGAAGCAAGGTAACAAACTGGCGCTGTGTATAGGCTGCATCAAGTAGCGGAATGGCTTTTTGCAAAGCTCCGTGTAAGGCAATTTCAGCCGGCAGCTTTAAAGCTGCTGCCGAGCACTGCGCCGGAATGGGTGTGGTGGTCTTTTTCAGAATATTGCTGATGCGCTTATTGACGGCGGCCAATTGGGCTGATTCGGGTAAGGCGTTAAATTCACGTACTGCGTGCAGCCGATCCATCAGGTCATTGAGCTGTTTAGGTTCTTGACTTAGTACCGCATCAATCTCGGCTGTAGTAAATGGCTTACCAGCTTCGGTTTGATCGCGCAAATAGGCACGCAAGCGATCGATCACAAAAGCATAAATTGCCGCCGCATCCGCTTTTTCTTGGACGCTGGCTTGCTTAAATTGCCCGCGAGCCAGCTCGATGAGTTCGGGCAGGCTGCAGGACAAATTTTTCTCGAGTAGTAATCTGCAAATACCCAGTGCGTGACGACGTAAAGCGTAGGGGTCTTTATCGCCGGTGGGCGCTAGACCAACACCCCAGATGCCAACTAAGGTTTCGAGCTTGTCAGCAATAGCCAATACCGTACCCGTCATGCTGCTAGGAAGTGCATCACCAGCAAAGCGCGGCTGGTAGTGTTCGCTACATGCTGCGGCCACTTCACTGTCTTCACCGTCGTGCGCGGCATAGTAGCTGCCCATGATGCCTTGCAGTTCTGGAAACTCGCCCACCATATCCGTGAGCAAATCGGTTTTGGCTAACTCGGCGGCGCGTGCCACCTGTTTTGGATTGACCTGAGCACCCTTGCTTTGCAAATCAGTTGCGATGGCAGTAGCGATTGCACCAACCCGTTTGGTGCGCTCCAGCTGCGTTCCCAATTGATTGTGATAAACCACCTTGTCTAAATCAGCAACGCGCGATGACAGGGGTCTTTTTTGATCCTGCTGAAAGAAAAACCGCGCATCCGATAAGCGAGGGCGCACGACGCGCTCATTGCCTTGGATGATCGACTGGGGGGTAGCAGTTTCAATATTCGATACGATCAAAAAGCGATTACGCAGCTTTCCTGAGGCATCGGTTAAAGCAAAGTACTTTTGATTGGTTTGCATCGTCAGAATGAGGCACTCTTGCGGTACCTCTAAAAATTCCGCATCAAAATGGCAGGCATAGACTGCAGGCCACTCGACCAATGCGGTTACTTCATCCAGTAAATTGCTCGGCATTAAAACCGTATCGCCATTCGCCGCTTTGAGGAGTTGAGCTTCAATAGAAGCCCGGCGCTCATTGAAGTTCGCCATGACTTTGTTCTTGAGGAGCTCAGCAGCGTACTGATCAGCATGGCTAATCGTTAAGACGCTAGGAGTCAAGAAGCGATGCCCTTCGGTTTGATTTGCGGCATGAATGCCGAGCGCATGCACTTGTAGTGGGGTGCCGCCATGCAGCGCCACAATGCGATGGGCCGGGCGCGCAAACTGAACATCTTCGAGCGTTCCATCTGCCTGCTGCACTTGGTAATGCATCATTTTGGCAATGGGCAGAGTTTGCAAGGCATTTGTAAGGGCATTCTGTACAGTGTCTTCTAAAACAGCGCCACGGGCTTGGACATTTAAGTAGAGCGCTTCATTTTTATCTTGCCCCGATCGCTCCAAGCTCGAGATATCGATATCGGGATAGCCCAGTGCGCTGAGTTTCTTTAACAAGGGTGGCGTTGGTTTGCCATTGGCATCAAATGCAACGCTGACCGGCAATACTTTTTCACGGACGGGAAAGTCGGCGGCTTTACTCAGCGCGTTTGTGATCTGCACTGCTAAACGGCGTGGGCTTGCAAAGCTAGTGGTAACCGACTTAGCAGTACTTAAGCCAGCCGCCTGAATGGAGGCGGATAGGCTTGCGGCAAACGCATCACCCAACTTGCGAAGGGACTTTGGTGGTAGTTCTTCGGTGAATACCTCGATTAAAAGCGTTGCTGAGGAAGATGGAGAGGAGGATGTGCTCACAATAAAACCTTACGCAGTGACTTGCTGTTGGCACATTGGGAAACCCAATTGCTCACGAGATTCAAGGTATGCCTGTGCTACCAAGCGAGAGAGGGTACGAATACGGCCGATGTAGGCAGCGCGTTCGGTTACCGATATGGCGCCGCGGGCATCAAGCAAGTTAAATGTATGAGCCGCTTTCAACACCATTTCATAAGCAGGCAGGGCAAGCGGTACTTCCATGAGGCGTTTGGCTTCGCTCTCGTAGTTACTGAAATTCGTAAAGAGCATTTCGGTATTGGAGTATTCAAAGTTGTAGCGCGACTGCTCTACTTCATTCTGGTGGTACACATCGCCATAGGTCACGCCATCGGTCCAAACTAAATCGTAGACATTCGAGCAATTCTGCAAATACATCGCAAGGCGCTCGATGCCGTAGGTAATTTCGCCTAATACGGGCTTGCAATCAATTCCGCCCACTTGCTGGAAGTAAGTAAATTGCGTCACTTCCATGCCGTTGAGCCAGACTTCCCAGCCCAAGCCCCAAGCACCTAAGGTTGGGTTTTCCCAATCGTCCTCAACAAAACGAATGTCGTTTTGCTTTAGATCCAAACCTAAGGCGCTGAGGGATCCTAAATAGAGTTCGAGAATATTGTCGGGGGCTGGCTTGAGCACAACCTGATACTGGTAGTAGTGTTGCAAGCGATTTGGATTTTCACCGTAGCGCCCATCTTTTGGCCTGCGGGAGGGCTGCACATAGGCTGCCTTCCAAGGCTCTGGACCAATGGCCCGTAAAAAAGTAGCGGTGTGGGATGTGCCTGCGCCCACCTCAAGGTCAATTGGTTGCAATAAGGCGCAGCCTTGTTTATCCCAATAGTCTTGAAGCGTGAGAATAATTTGCTGAAATGTAAGCATAGTGAGCCAGAACCAATCGATCTAAGTGACTGATTTTACCTGCCAATTGCGGGGATTTTCCTAAAACCGGCGCCGTTGCAGTAAGGCAAATGCCAGAAGCAAACTCGCCAAACTCAAAATCGGCCAATTTCCCCAGACCACAAACGGGGTTTTGCCGGTAAAGCCTTGTACCGAAGTGCTTAAGCTTGCTTGGGTCCATTGCGGCAAGGTCTGCAGCACCCGTCCATCCGGACCAATCACGGCAGTGATCCCGGTGTTGGTCGAGCGAATGCTGGGAAGCCCAGTTTCGATCGAGCGCATTTGCGACAAGCGCAATTGTTGGCTGGGCGCTTGGGATTGGCCAAACCAGGCCAGATTGGTGATGTTGACGAATAGATTAACTGGAGCCTCACTGTTGCGAATGCGGCTTGCCAACTCATTGCCAAAGATATCTTCATAGCAAATGGTGATAGCGGCCCCAATGGGATTTTGACCTAGGCGCTCAATTTGAAAAGGGGGCTGCATCAAATTGCCTCGGGCAAAATCACTCATCGGAATGCGAAATGCATTGACGAACCACTGAAAGCCGGGCGGAATAAATTCACCAAAAGGGACAAGGTGGAATTTATCGTAATAGTAGGGCTCAGTAGAGGATGGCGATAAACCAAGTGCGCGGTTGGAATACTGCAATTGCCCATTGGGGTTTGGAACAATCCCAATTAAGCCGAGCAGAATATTGCTGTGCGTTGCTTGTGAAAATGCCCTGAGCTGAGGGAGCGTATCGCTTGGTACGTCTTTTTCAGTTAATGGAAATGCCGTTTCTGGAATCACGATTAGATCGGCCGCTTTTTCAACAATGGCATCGCTATAAAAACGAATTTGCTGTGCGATTGCATTTGGATTCCACTTCAAGCTTTGCTCAAAATTACCCTGAATCAAGCGAACGCTGATAGGACTTCCAATTGCCTCAGTAAATCGCAGTTGGTTGAGACCCAGCATCAACACCAGCGACAATGCAATCGGAATACTGATGCGCACAAGCGATTGGCGCAATCGACTTAATTGCATCGATGCCCACACCACCAAAAAAGTTGACCCTAAGCCACCCAGCAGTGGCGCAATCGCAGCAAAGGGGCCATTGATTTGGGCCTCTGCAAAGCCAACCCACGGAAAGCCAGTAAAGAGTTGGCCGCGGAGGTATTCCATGAGAACCCAGGCCGCTGCCATGATGGCGCTGTTCAGAAAAATAGACTGGTGCCGAAGTAATCTGCCCAAAGCACTGGCTAAGCCAAAAAAGAGTGCCATATAGGCTGATAGTAAAACTACGGCAGCGACCGACAGGGCAGTATTCATACCACCAATGTCATGCAAGCTGATAAAAATCCACCACAGTCCAACTACAAAATAAGCAAGACCAAAACAAAATCCGCTTACAAAGTGGGGCAGTAATAAAGGAGTGTTCAGTAGGGATAGTCGCCACCACAAGAGGCTGAGTAAGAGTATTTGCAGCCAGCCGCCCCAGGGGAGCTCGCCCGCAATCGAGACCGCAATCCCAAGGGCGATGCAGTAGAGCCAGTGTGTGAAGTGAGTATCGCTGCGCAAGCTCTGACTAAACAAGCGTTGCCTTAGGCTGATAAAGGAATATCAGATGCCAGGCGCCTTGCTAGCAATACATGAATTTGCCGCGGATCGGCGCGCTGCACTTCAAACTCGATGCCCTTAATCTGCACGCGTTCACCCAGTCTGGGTATGCGTCCTAAATGGTGGGTAATTAAGCCTGCTACGGTTTCTACTTCGTCGTCGTCAAACTTTGTGCCCAAGGCGGCATTCAGCTGTTCTAGTTCGGTAATGCCTTTGAGGCGGATGTCGCCATTTGCCATGAGCAGGACATTATCGGCATCTTCATCAATGTCGTGCTCATCCTCAATGTCACCGACTATTTGCTCGAGTACGTCCTCAATCGTGACGATGCCAGCCACGTTGCTGTACTCATCGACAACGATGGCTAAATGATTGCGGTTAGCTCGAAAATCCCGCAACAAGACGCTTAGGCGCTTTGATTCAGGAATAAAAACGGCAGGCCTTAGCCAATCACGCAGTTGAAAGTTGGGTTCACTGGCATGGCGCAACAAATCTTTAGCGAGCAAGATGCCAACAACAGTGTCTTTGCTGCCTTCATAAACGGGGTAGCGCGAGTGGGCTGCAGAGACAACGGCTTGAATTACCTCGGTAACCGAGGAATCAATATCAATCCAGTCGATTTGCGTGCGCGGTACGAGGATGTCCCTGGCACATAATTCACCGACCTGAAACACACCCTCAATCATGGAAAGGGCATCTGCATCAATAAAACCCTCCGTCTGGGCGGCGCGCAAGGTTTCAATTAATTCTTGGCGTCGCTCCGTTGCACTGGTGGGTTGTGGCGTTAGAAATTCAGCGAGGCGTTCAAGTAAGGATTTATCGGGGTCAGGCATCGAAATAGAATAGCGTAGAACAACGTAAGCTAAAAAAGAGACCTTAATTGATGACGTAAGGGTCTGAAAAACCTAGGTTTTTTAGAATAGCCACTTCACGTGCCTCCATTAGCTTGGCACCCTGCTGCGTCATGTGGTCAAGGCCGGCAGCATGCAGGCAGCCATGCACCACTAGATGCGCTAGGTGGGCCTTAACTGCTTTGCCTTGGTCGCGCGCCTCGCTGGTGACTACTGGCATGCAAATCACGATATCGGCTACCAGCTCATGTTGGCTGATCCCATACGTGAAGGTCAGTACATTCGTGGCATAGGCCTTCGTTCTAAATTGGCTATTGAGTGCTTGTCCTTCGGTGCGATTCACAAAACGCACCGTCAGGTGAGCTGAATGAGTAACGCTCGCACAAACCCATTTTTTAATGAGAGTGCTGGATGCCAATGCACTTACTTTTTTCTCCAGTGCAGGACTGGCGAATTGAATCTCGACAGCACAGGCTTTCATTTGAGGTGAAGTAACGGTCTTCGGCATGAAAATTAATGTACGAGTGCGTTGACACGCTCACCGCGCAGGGTGTGTGCCAATACTTCCGTAATCCGAATGTCCATCATCGTCCCAATCAAGGAATCCATTTCCTCAATCTCGGCTGGAATATGAATCACGCGATTATTTTCGGTACGTCCTTGCAAGTTTATGCCGTCTTTGGCAATGCCTTCAATGAGTACACGTTCTTCTTTGCCTAGCATCGCCTGACTGATGCGCTCTGCTTGCGAATCAATTAATGCCAGTAGAGTCTGCAGGCGTTTGAGTTTGATAGGGTAAGGGGTGTCGTCCGGTAGATTGGCTGCCGGGGTACCGGGACGGGGGCTGAAGATAAAGCAGTAGCTGTTATCAAATTGCAATTCCGTCACTAGGCTTAACAGCTTTTCAAAATCAGCATCGGTTTCCCCGGGGAAGCCGACAATAAAATCACTCGAGAGGCACAGGTCGGGACGAACGGCACGCATGCGGCGAATAATGCTCTTGAATTCCAATACGGTATAGCCGCGCTTCATCGCCGATAAAACCGAATCGGAGGCATGCTGCACGGGCAGATGCAGGTGGCTCACTAATTTAGGTACTTTGGCATACACATCAATCAGGCGCTGGGTAAATTCTTTAGGGTGGCTAGTAGTAAAGCGAATGCGCTCGACTCCAGGGATTTCCGCAATGTACTCAATCAAAAGGGCAAAATCGGCAAGCTCATTGCTGCTACCCATCTTGCCTATGTAGGCATTGACGTTTTGACCGAGTAAGACAATTTCCTTTACCCCTTGGGCGGCTAAGCCAGCAACTTCCGTTAATACATCATCAAAGGGGCGCGATACTTCTTCGCCGCGGGTGTACGGCACCACACAATAACTACAGTATTTAGAGCAGCCTTCCATAATCGAAACAAAGGCAGAACCGCGGGTCTGCCGCGACGCAGGCAAATGATCGAACTTCTCAATCTCCGGAAAGGAAATATCTACCTGAGAAACGCCGCTGGATAATCGCTTGGCAATTAAGTCAGGCAGGCGATGCAATGTTTGCGGGCCAAAGACCACATCCACATACGGAGCGCGGCTAATAATTTGCTGCCCCTCTTGGCTGGCAACACAACCGCCCACGCCAATTAATAATTCGGGTTTGAGTTTTTTCAGTTCGCGCAGACGGCCGAGGTCGGAAAATACCTTGTCTTCGGCTTTTTCCCGAATCGAGCAAGTATTGAGCAAAATGACATCGGCTTCAGCGGGGTCATTGGTAGCGGTCATGCCATCGTTGGCGTGGAGTACGTCGGCCATCTTTTCCGAGTCGTACTCGTTCATTTGACAGCCAAAGGTTTTGATATACAGTTTTTTCATATGCCGTTTCAGGTTTATAACTGGGGGCGAAGTGAAGATTTTACGGGAAATTTACGGGAAATCAGCGCCTCGTTAGTAAAAAGACCGCTACTACCCGTAAGATAGATAAACCATGAACAGACTCATTTGGCTTTGCACCCTGCTTTTCTTGGGCGCTACCAGTATGCGGGCGATTGCAGCCCCGATTTACATCACCAGCTATCCATCCGAGGCTAATGCCAAGGTATTTGTGACGAAATACAAATCCGAGGCTAATTGCATTGTGTATGAAACACCCTACCAAAGTGAGAATGACCCGGGAGTTTGGTTCTTTACCAAATACAAAAGCAATGCCAGGGCTAGCATTTACTACACCCAATACAAATCAGAGGCAGATTTAGTGGTGTATTTCACCAAATACAAAAGTGAAGCGCGTTGCCGGTACTAGTTATGAAATTGATTTCGATTAATGCTGGCAAAGTGGCTCCCTTATTTACAAATCAGCACCCGGACCATGCTGTGGTGATGTCTGGTATTAAAAAGAACAGCATCAGCAATATGGACCAGGCAAACCCAGTCGACATTAATGCTTTGGGTGTGATGGGTGATGAGCAAGCGGACTTGAGTGTCCATGGCGGAATTGAGAAAGCAATTTATGTTTATCCATACGAGCACTACCCATTTTGGAATACGCTTTTATCGCGTGAATTAAAAACACCATTTGATTTACAGCCCGGAGCGATGGGCGAAAACTTCACCATCACTGGTTTATTAGAAGCAGATGTATTTGTTGGCGATACGCTGCAAATCGGCGATCTGGAATTTATTGTGATCAAGCTACGCGAGCCGTGTTTTAAGTTCAATGCAAAAATGCGCTACAAAGGCGCTGCCAAAGCAATGTTGCAATCGGGGCATTGCGGTTGGTATATGCGCGTCATCACACCAGGAAAATTGATGGCTGGTAGTGCGATCAATCTTCTGCCAGGAAAGCAGGAAACAGCGATTGCTGATCAAGTCCGAGCAATCATGAAGCGAGACATGCAAGGCGATTTGTGGGACTAGTGCCCGAAAGAAAAAAGCCACTGCAGGGTAGCAGTGGCTTCTAAATGTGGTGGCGATTCAGGGATTCGAACCCCGGACCTGAGGATTATGATTCCATCGCTCTAACCAACTGAGCTAAATCGCCGAACTGGCATTGTAGCAAAGAGTACTTATTCTGGTGATATTGCTAGTAGAGTACCTGTTTATATTGCATTCCTGCGGGGCTGGGCAGCCATCGGCAGTGACTCATTTAGCCTGGCATATTAATTAAACGACCATTTGGCCCAGGTAAAGAGTACATTTCCGAAGCCATCTCCTCCCGGCACAAATGCCGTTTGCAGACTGGCATTTTTATAGCTAAGTGATCCTACCGGCAATAGGCCGGGGAATGGAATGTAATTATTGATGTCTTGCCGCGACATCATAAAAACCGTTGCGCCAGCACCAATTTTCCAGTTGCCATTACTTGAGAGATTCCAATTGGGGATCCATGCATATCCAGCCATGTACTGATAGATGCCATGGGAATCCTTAAAGGTCATTCCGTAAATGCCTTCCCAATTATTATTTTTGTTGTAGCGGCCTTTTCCAAGTCCGATGCCCAGCGGAATCTCCGTGTATTGACTAATCTTTTCTGGAGAGTATGCGTAAGGCATGTGATAGGTGTATAGCGGTACATATAGCTCCCAATCACCTTCGTCGATGATCGTATTGACATGAACCTTTGCATTATCAAAAAATGATGTAGAGGCGTGGGTATGCGCACACGGAATTGCGAATAGAAAAAATAAGGCAAGAAACTGACGCATAGAAAAGAGTGAGGTAAGTCAGAGCAGACCTAATTATCTCGCTCAAAGTTCTAAATTAAAAAACGGGTAAATTCTGGGCCTATTCATTTGTACTGCCCTGCCCACGTAAAATTGGGCTGTTACCGTGGGCTAAGACGCGCTTCGCCGCGCCTGAATTTTTTTGAATACCTCTTTACTAAAGATCCAGAGCGCTGGCAGGCCAGGAATAATAATCATGGCCAGGGCCACAAGGGAGAAGTTGGCTTTCACCCAAGGATGCTCACCAATCCAGTAGCCCAATGCAGTTAAGCTGCAGACCCACAGAATGCCGCCAAAGATATTGTAAAAAGCGAAGATGGGGTAACGCATGTGCGCAACGCCAGCCACAAAAGGAGCAAAGGTGCGGATGAAGGGCATAAAGCGACCCAAGACAATCGTGATGGGGCCATATTTTTCATAAAAGGCGTGCGCCTGATCAAATGCTTTGCGGTTAAACCAGCGTGAGTCTTCCCAAGAAAAAACCTTGTTGCCGATAAAGCGCCCGATCGAATAATTGAGGGCATCACCTAAGATGGCCGCGGTAGTGAGTAATGCCATCAGAACATATAAATCCATGCCGCCAACTGCGCACAATGCGCCTGCTACGAAGTGTAAAGAATCGCCTGGTAAAAAAGGCATCACCACAAAGCCGGTCTCGACAAAGATGATGGCAAACAGTAAAACGTAAATCCAAACGCCCCATTCGTTCGCAACGATTGCTAAGTTTTTATCGAGGTGCAGAAATAAATCAATGAGGGATGAAAATTCCAAGGTAATCCTTTGGGGGGTATGCTTTACGTGGGCAAGCTAGCCAGCACGTCGTTTAAATTGGCCCCAGTATAAGTGGGCTTGGGGCCGATTTCTTCAAAAGGCAGATTTTGGCGATTGACCCAAAACGTCGTCAGCCCAAACCAGCCGGCGCCGATCACATCCCAGGCGTTGCTTGAAACAAACAGAATGTCTTTGGGCGCACATCCAAAGTGGCTGGTCAATAAACCATAACTAGCAGAGCTTACTTTAAATTGGCGCACCTCATCAACGGAAATGACGCGATCCAATAGGGTATCAAGTTGATTCGCTTGCAATGCCTTTGACAGCATGGCCTGATTGCCATTTGAGAGTACTGCCGTAGCGATACCAGCTTGCTTAATCTGGGCAAGTGTCGAATGGCATTCCGGGAAAGCACTTAACTTGGCATATTGCCCCATCAGCTGCGCTTCCTGATCTTGGCTCAATGGAATTGCCAGGCGTTTACAGGAAAAACGCAGGGCTGCAATGGTCAGATCCCAGAAGGATTGGTAGTGCGTTGATCCGGTGGGATCACTCATCGTGATGAGGCGAGTGTACTCAATTTGGCGATCACGCCAGAGTACACATAAAGACTGCCCCTGACCTGGAAAGAGAGTTTCTGCCAGGACCCCCATCGAATACACATCGAGGAGGGTGCCGTAGGCATCAAATGCAATCAGCTTAGGCATGCAGGTGATGCCTTAAATAAAGCGGAAGGCAATGATGGCAATGATGGTGGGTGGAAGCGCGTACAAAAACAAATACAGCGGACTAATGGTGCCCTCATGAAAGCTGGATTTCAGAATAGAGTAGCCAGCGGGATTGGGCGCATTGGCGATCACGGTTAGGCCGCCGCCGGTGAGGGCGCCCGCTACCAGGGAATACTTGAACTCATCGGACAGGCCTTCGACCAGTGAACCTAAATAGGTGAGTGCTGCGTTATCCGTAATGGCAGTTAGAGCTGTGGCGCCATAGTAGACCGTCGTTGAATCGAGGTTAATGAGTAGGGGTTGCAGCCACCATTTTTGTTGGCTGCCCAAGACGACGAGCCCTGCCAAGAAAAATGCAACCAGCAAACTCTCGCGAATGATGAGTTTATTTTGATAGCGTGCATATGCGGCGGTGTAACCCACAAAGAATAAAAACAAGCCCATGAATAAAACCGAGTGGTGCACTGAAATGACCACTGCCACCAGGAAAGCTAAGTGAATGCAAATGACGCTTGCTGGAATGGCATCAATCTTCTTTTCATTGGGCTGGATATTGAAACCACGCAGCTCTTTGTAAAACAAAAATGCCAGCAACGTGGAGTTAGCCGTCACCGCTACGGCAGAACGCCAGCCAAAGTTTTCGAGCATGAACCACAGATCCCAGTTCCAGGTGCTGGCTACCATCAAGATGGGAGGCGCTGCATAGGGAGTGAGCGCACCACCAATCGAGATATTGACAAAAAGTACCGCCAGTCCCGCATACATCAACCTGGGCGAAATGCGTTTAGAAAAATAGTAGTCACGCAGCAGCAAAGCCGCAACCGTCATGGCAGCTGGCTCGGTAATAAACGAGCCCAAAAGAGGAACGAGGGTGAGTGTGACCCACAGAAAGCCCACCGATTTTTTTACCGGCAGAATGGCGGTTATGCGCAATACCAAGAACAAGCAAAACTCGAGAACCGGTTTACTTGCTGCAATGATCATGATTACGAATACAAAGAGCGGCTCGGTAAAGTTAAGTTTCTCTAAATAGGCAATCGTGGCATCGGTTCCGGTGTGAATGAAGAAGAAGGAAACCAGGACCATGGCCCAAAATCCGAAAACCACTTCCACTTCACCGAGCAAATGCCATACCCCTGCGTGGTTCGGCTGCTTGTGTGCCAAACCCTCAAAAAAAGCAGTGGAAAAGGTATGAATAATCGCCAAGGCAAAAATAACGCTGCTGACGATGTTGACGGTGGTGGGATTCATGGTAATTGCCTGACTGTATCGAAGTGCTTCTATTGTATTGATAAGTCAGTCAAATGAACATATGATGATTCGTAGGGGCTTGATTGGTTTGTATTTTATTTCAGGCATTCCCCGTAGACGGCTTACTAACGCACAAGCACATTGACTGATGACAGGGCAAGACGCGCAACATACTTCTTCTTCCCATAGCCTGGTGCAAAACTTACGGCAACAGGTGATGCAAAGCTTGCCATTCTCGAAAATGGCCGAAGCCGACGTCGATTTTTTTCTCAAGCAATCGCGTGAGGCTTACTTTGCGCCCAAAGAACGTATTCTTGCGCCGGCCGATGGCCCTCCCCAATTCCTCTATCTAATCCGGCAGGGTCGCGTATCCGGCCGCCGTGACATCCCCGGCATTGAAGAAACCGCTTTTCTATTGGATGCAGGTAGCTTGTTTTCGATCGGCTCAGCGTTTGCCAACCGGCCTGTCTCCACTATCTATAGTGCCGTAGACGATTGTTTTTGCTTGCTCTTTCCGGTCGCCGCAATGCGCCAGTTGCAAGCCCAATCCAAACCCTTCAGTGATTTTTTAAGTAATCGCATTTGGGGTTTGCTGCAAGAGTCTCGCACCGCCCTGCGTAATTCCTTTGCCTCACAGGCCCTAGCAGAACAATCGCTGGAAAGTCGCCTAGGTGACTTGCGTTTAAAAAAGCCGCTAACAACAGGCCCAAATACATCCTTACGCGAAGCGCTGACACTGATCAACGAGAAAAAAGTAGGGTCGATTCTGGTTTGCGAGGATGAAAAAACCATCGTCGGCATCTTGACGCGCTACGACGTTTTGTCGCGCGTGACCCTCAGTAATTTAGATCTTGATACACCCATTTCAAGTGTGATGTCGACTGGAGTCAAAACCTTAAGTGTCGACGATACCGCCGAGATGGCCGGCCTATTGATGTCGCGATTCAATATTCGTCACTTACCAATTTTGGATCGCGGACGTTTAGTTGGAATTATTTCAGAGCGGGATTTATATTCCTTACAGCGTTTATCGCTCAGTAATATCAGCAGTGCTATTCGTGCGGCTGACGATCTTTCCCTTCTAAAGAAATGTGCCAATGACATTCGGACCTTTGCGCGTAATCTATTGGGCCAAGGTGTACAGGCCCGCCAATTAACCGCCCTGATTAGCCACTTGAATGACGTACTGACCGAGCAGTTGATCGCCCTGACTGCCCAGCGCTACCAATTGAATCCCAGTCGCTTTGCTTGGATTGCCTTGGGTTCCGAGGGGCGAAGTGAGCAAACCATTGCAACCGATCAAGACAATGCCTTGGTGTATGTCGATGGGGAGGATGAAGCGCAGCGTTTGATTTACCTGCAGTTCGCTCGGGAAGTGAATGAAGCCCTCGATGCGTGCGGATATCCGCTGTGTAAAGGTAACATCATGGCCAGCAATCCAGACCTCTGTTTATCGCAGCAAGAATGGCTGAGCCGTTTTGATCGTTGGATCGAACAAGGCAATCCAGAAGACTTATTAAAAGCCAGTATCTTTTTTGATCTTCGAGCGCTTGCCGGTAATGCCGATTTATTGATTCCGCTAAAAGAGCTAGTGCGCGTGAAGGCTGCTGCCATTCCGCGCTTTATTAAATTGCTCGCAGAGAATGCCCTGAATTTACGCGTGCCGCTCAATTGGTTTGGAGCGATTGAGCCGACTGAGATCGATGGTCAAGAAATCATCGACTTAAAACTACAAGGCACTGCATTGATGGTCGACGCGGCAAGGATTTATTCTCTGGCGCATGGCATTGATGCCATTAATACACGTGAGCGTTTGGCAGCGGTGGGTCATGCGCTAAATGTCCCTGAGACAGAAAGTGCTGCCTGGATTACGGCATTTGAATTTTTGCAAACCCAGCGCCTCGCCGTTCAAATTAGCGAGACCTCGATTCAGGGCAACCCCAATGCGATTGATATCAAGCAATTGAACTCGGTCGATCGCAGCATTCTTAAAGAATCGCTATTAAAGGTGCGCGCTTTGCAGCAACATTTGCAGCTGGACTATGTTCGCTAGTTTCTCTAGCGGCTTGCGCTCTCTTTTTCGGGGGAAGCAGTCCGAAGTGCGCCGCTGGATTGTGCTCGATGTGGAAACTAGTGGCCTTAATCCCCACTCTGATCGTCTGCTCGCAATTGCTGCGGTGGCGCTCGATGTGAGTCCGGATTTTGAGCGCATCGCGATTGTGATTGGCGATAGCTACGAAGCGGTTCTCAAACAAGATCTGCCGAGCAGCAAAGACAATATATTGATTCATCGCATTGGCGCCCAAGCGCAAGCCGATGGAAGGCCGCCGATTGAGGTCCTAGAAGAGTTCCGGGCTTGGCTTGGCGATTGCCCATTGCTCGCCTTTCATTCGGCATTTGACGAGGCGATGCTGAGTCGGGCTTATGCATTGGCTGGTCTGAAGCCACTTCAAAATGAATGGCTCGACATCGAGCCCTTGGCAAAAATTACTGGGGTAAACCCTAGTTTGCGGGCCTTGGATGACTGGCTGGGGCATTTTGGGATTGAGTGCGCCGTGCGCCACCAAGCTGCCGCCGATACCTTTGCCACTGCTGAGCTCTTGATGCGCCTGTGGCCCTACTTAAAACGGGAGGCCAGTTCATGGTCTTCTTTGCGGAGTATTGCCGGCCAGGCGAACTGGATTCCGCGCTAGCCTAACCTTAAAAACCCTCATTTTTTAACGGTTTTATAGGGGAAAGCCCCGATTTGGCGACCCTGCCATAGGCACCATAATCCCTGTACTTTTAAGCTTTCCAAGTCAAGTTGTAACTTTTAGGATTATTAGTGCTTTTATCTTTAAATATTGCGCAGTTGATTTTGTATATCGGCGGTCTTTCTTTGATTGGTCAGGCCTTGCTATTTGTACTCTCTGGTCAAAAGCGCGACACCAATTTGTTCTATCAGTTATTTCAGATCTTGAATAAGCCTTGGACCGCGATGGCCCGCTTTATTTCGCCGAAGCAAATCGCGGATCATCAAATCCCATTTGTGGCGTTTTGTATTCTTGCGATTCTGTATATCGTTGTGACCCTTGCCAAAATTGAGCATTGTGTGTCGATAGGGATTGAGTTATGTCAGTAAAGCGCGATCTGCGTTGGTATCTCTATAAATTTTATGCCTCAGTCTTCATTTCTTTGGGGCTTAAGAAAAGAGCGATCATCACGTTCGAAGTGATGTTGGAGCAGTATCCAAATGATCCTTATGCGCTGAATAGCTTGGCTTACTTAAAAACCCAGGCAGGAGATAAGGCGGGTGCAATCGCCATTTACAAGCGTGTGGTGCAGCGCTCTGATGCCAATGCGCATTCCTGGTACAACCTTGGTTATTTACAAGAGGAGCTTGGCGAGATTGAAGATGCTGAGTTTAGTTTTCGGAAGGCCTTAAAACTGGATGACAAGATCGATTTAGCCTGGTATGGCCTAGGGCTTACCCTAATTCAGCAGCGTCGTTTTGATGAGGCAATCAAGGCTTTAAAGAAGAATACCCAGCTACAGCCCATGAGCCCCTATGGTTGGTACCAATTAGCAAGGGTTTATGTGGATCGCCAAGAACCCGAAGAAGCGGTAAAAATCATCAGGCACTTAAAAGATTTTGAGCCCAAATTTGCTAAACAGTTAGAACGGGAGACCGGACTGACTGTTTAGCACATTGAAGTTGTAGCACGAAGTTTGAAGTAGTTTTTTATTAACCTAAGGAGAAACTGTTATGCAATTAACAGAATCGCATAAACAATACTGGTCTAAGAACCTGCGGATAACAGCAATCCTGTTAGCCATTTGGTTTGTCGTGACCTTTGTTGTTGGCTTTTACGCTAGAGACCTGTCATTCAATTTCTTTGGATGGCCGTTTAGTTTCTGGGTCGGAGCGCAAGGCTCACTGGTCGTTTATGTATTGATCATTGCCTATTACGCGCATTATATGAACAAGCTCGATCAAGAGTACGATTGCGCCGAAGTGGAGGAAGACTAACATGGCTGGAATGACACCTGACACAGGCGGCGGTTTTGGCGGAGCCGGTCAAAGTAATAAAGCCTTTAAACAGCAACTAAATAAAGTCTATGCTTGGTATACAGGCGGCTTTCTTGCGTTCGTTGTGGTCCTTGCGATTGCCGAGCAAATGGGCTTGGGTCGTGAAAACATCGGTTACATATTTTTGATCGCAACGGTATTGCTCTACGCTGGTATTGGCGTAATGAGTCGTACTAATGATGCGGCCGAATATTACGTAGCGGGTCGACGCGTTCCTGCCGTTTATAACGGTATGGCAACGGGCGCTGACTGGATGTCTGCGGCCTCCTTTATCGGTATGGCAGGTACTTTGTACCTCACCGGTTACGGCGGTTTGGCCTTCATCATGGGCTGGACTGGCGGTTACTGTTTAGTTGCGTTGTTCTTGGCTCCTTACTTGCGTAAGTTTGGTCAATTTACGATTCCAGACTTCTTGGGCGCTCGTTATGACGGTAACTTCCCACGTTTCCTAGGCATTATTGCGGCGATTTTGTGCTCCTTCGTATACGTTGTGGCGCAGATTTACGGCGTTGGTTTGATTACCACCCGTTTAGCTGGCGTGCAATTTGAGGTCGGTATTTTCGTGGGTCTTGCTGGTATCTTGGTTTGCTCCTTCTTAGGTGGTATGCGTGCGGTGACTTGGACACAGGTTGCCCAGTACATCATCTTGATCATTGCTTACCTGATCCCAGTGGTTTGGCTGTCAGTGAAGCAAACTGGCAATCCATTGCCACAGTTAATCTACGGTCAGCAACTTGAAAAAGTGACTGCTCGTGAAGCAGAGCTGATCAAGGATCCTAAAGAGTTAGAAGTGCGCGCCATTTTCAAGGCACGTGCTGATGCTCTTACTGAGAAGCTGAAAGACGTTCCTGCTGCATTGGCTGCGGATAAAGCGGCTGCTGAGCAAAAAGTTGCCGATTTGAAGGCTGCAAGTGCACCTGCACCTGAAATCGCTGCTGCTGAAAAAGCATTAGCTGCCGTTCCAAAAGATGCGGAAGCTGCGAAGAAATTGTGGACAACACAACGAACCGGAGCAACAAACCGCTCGAATCAACTCGCTAACATGCCCCGTCATGCTCAGCAGTTTGCGGGTAATCCAGATGGTGACGAGAAAGCGCGTACTGCATTTGAAACATCGCGTCGTAACTTCTTAGCTCTCGTCTTCTGCTTGATGGTGGGTACAGCTGCTTTGCCACATATCTTGATGCGTTATTACACGACTCCGTCGGTAAAACAAGCGCGTGAGTCTGTGACTTGGTCCTTGTTCTTCATCTTCTTGCTGTACTTCACTGCGCCAGCACTTGCGGTACTTGTGAAGTATC
>CALRRC020000002.1:0-14286 GCA_943370515.1 Erythrobacter sanguineus
GTTCTTTTGGCCAAACGTCTATTGGTGCTTGCTGGTAAACACTAATGGCCCGGTAGACGCCGAAAATGGCAAAATCACAGGGCATTAAATAATGGAGACCCTAATGAAATTGAAGAAAACCGTATTAGCTGGATTTGCCGCCCTCATCAGCGCCAGCACCTTAATGGCTAGCAATGTTGCTACTGCACAAAGTAAGTGGCCCGATAACAAGACGGTCACGATGATTGTTCCGTTCGCAGCTGGCGGCCCTACTGACATCGTAGCGCGCTTACTTGCTGTTCCAATGGGCAAATCCTTGGGTACCACCGTCATCGTTGAGAATGCACCTGGCGCTGGCGGCACCGTTGCGTCCGCCAAAGTAGCACGTGCTACACCAGACGGTTACACCATTTATTTGCACCACATGGGCATGGCTACTGCACAAGCCTTGTATGACAAGTTGCCATATGACCCACTCGTCGATTTTGAATACATCGGCCAAGTGGTTGACGTGCCTATGCTGCTATTGGCTCGCAAAAATTTCCCACCCAACAACTATAAAGAGCTCGAGGCTTACATCAAAGCCAACGGCAATAAAGTAACCATGGGCAATGCCGGTCCTGGCGCGGTATCGCAGTTGTGCGGCCTGATGTTCCAAAGCCGTTTGGGCGTTCGCTTGACCAACATTCCTTACAAAGGCACTGGTCCTGCATTGACCGACTTGATGGGCGGCCAGATCGATTTGTTGTGCGATCAAACAACCCAAACAATCAGCGTTGTTAAAGACAATCGCGTGAAGGTATATGGCACCACAACACCGAAGCGCTTGTCCGCACTACCAGATGTTCCAACCCTCGATCAAGCTGGCTTAAAAGGCTTTGAAGTGAAGGTATGGCACGGTATGTATACGCCTAAGAATGTTCCACAAGCCATCCAAACCAAACTCAACACCGCCCTCAAGGCAGCCTTGAATGATCCGGATGTGAAGAAGCGTTTAGCCGATTCGAACATTGATGTTGTATCCATGGACAAAGTTAGCGCGAATGGACTGAAAACCCACCTCGACAACGAGATCAATAAATGGGGTCCCGTGATTCGTAAAGCCAATATTCCAGACTAAGTATTTCGATAGTCAGCGGATCCATTTCCGCGAAGTAAAAAGCAAAAACCAGCGATGCGTCGCTGGTTTTTTTATGCCCCCTAAAGACATGTTCTTACCTCAATCGACTCAGCCCTTACGAAAGAGGTATCCGGTTTGCGCCCGCGCAGTACGTGCCCGCCAACTCGATCGAATCAGTGAGCCAATCGCCCATAATCCCAAGAAGGGATCCAAGATGTAGTCCCATAGATTGGTAGATTCATGCCAGCCTACTGCCCACGCCAAAATAGCCAGCCCTAAAATAATCGCAATGCAATTAGAGCCAGCAAACCAGGCAGCCAATGCAGTAGCAAGTACCGCAAGCAATAAGGCAATGGAGCCGTATCCCCAAGCATAGGGATCAAGCATCCCAATGCCCAAGGCAAGTGGATAAAAAACAAGGGCTACCAAGGCAATCCAAACCTTCATCGCAGCAGGTATGCGGATTTCTTTTGGAGAAAAATAAGCCGTCCACAAGAGCAGCATCGACGTAATGCTCAGCTCACCTGTAAAGCCCCGCACGTAAGCGGCCAGAGGCAACTCCAGCGGCGAGAGTAAGGTGAACACCGGCCAGAACAAGAGGTTGGCCAGTACAAAACAAACGAGCAGCCGAAGCGCCATCATCCGCACAGCACCTTCAGCTTTAAAAAACAATACCTGCATCACGCATGCCAATACGATGGCAGAGCTGATGGCAATCTCCATGAGCGCAACTATTTGCATCACCGAGTTCGGAACCATTAGGAGCTTCCTTTCGGGTTCTTTTTACTTTCAATCCAGCGGCGGTCAAACTGAATGTGTTTCATCTTTTTGCGATCATAGGTGTAGATGAGATGGACTTCCCCATTCGCGCCCAGCAATAAAGAAGGATAGGAAAATTCGCGGTAGAGCCCATTAATCAAAGTTTGATCACTCTCTAGCTCGGCGATGACATTCCAGTTGCCAGTTCCGGCAGGTGCTATCGCCAATACGAGGCGATGGCGCGCAGACTCCAGGTCATTCAAGGCAATGAGGCGATCACCATTGGGGAGTTGCAGGCCTGCAATCGCTGCATTAGGATTGGCTAAATCCAAATCAACCCCAGTGAACCAAGATTGACCCGCATTTTCCGTAAGGGTGCTTGCAATACGGGGTGGACCTGCGGACCTTGCCTGCCGAAAGTAGGCTACGGCTTTTTCTGGGGCATCAATAAAGACGATGGGTTGCAATAAAGCACGGCCAGAACTCATGCGGCGCTTGTCAATCACGCGACCATCATCAAGCCGAATGAGCTCTCCAAACTTACCCATCCACTCGTGATAAACAGGCAAACCTAAGGTGCCGTCGGTAAATTCAAATCCAGGAGCCTTGATCAAGGTACTTAAATTGAGCGCAGGTGAAGTGATGAGGCGCTGTGGACGCGACCAACTGATACCCTCATCGCTTGATTCCATCCAGCTGATCGAGCTGCCAGCCCAGCCACCTACTGAAACCGTCACAAAGTACAGTTGTAATTTGCCTTGGCTTGAACGAACCGGCAATGGGTTGCCCAGTTTTTTAATGTAGCGCGATAAGCCCTTTTCAGCGGCAATCCGATCAATGACTACTTCAGGGTTAGACCAACTGCCGGCCTTAGCATCAAACACGGCCGTTTGAATGACAACATCGGTTGCGCCCTCTCTCGATCCAGCAAACCAAAATGCACGCAGGTTGCCATCATTTAAGAGGATTGCAGAACCCGCATGAACCGATGGCGCTGCAGTCTCGGGAATAAACTGGGCGCGCGGCTCAGGAATGCTGACTTGCGTAGTCGCTTGCGTTTTTTTTCCTGCCATTACAGGGGCAGGTTCGGTTACCTGCAAGTCAGATTCCAGCGCTGCTGGGATTGCGAATGGTGCCCATGGCAAGCGACTGTCTATATGAAGGTAACCCGCAACACCAGCCAAGGCCAAGATGCATAGACTCGCAATGCGCATCATCGGCAAGCATCCGGTGAGGCGTTTATGACAGCCGATGGGGAGTGGATAAGGTATTCGTTCACGAAGAGGTATTGTCCCATCTGACCCCGAATAATGGCCAAAATCTCCTCTTGACTATGGCGTGCACGCATCTCCATGCGCTTACCTAATACTTGGCAGTCATCACAGAATACGGGTGGCGCACCTAGCGCTGCATAGGCCGTGAAATACCGATATCGTTTTGCTAGCTCAATCCCATTAGCGGCCTCGCCAGCTGGATAACCCTGTAAACGCGCACCCGGCAATAACAGTCGGTATTCCTCATCCTTGGCTCGAAAATCACATGGAACCGCAACCAGCTTATCCTGCACGAGAGCAATTGCCTGCGCATCGTAACGGCCAATTTGTCCTTCGAGTGGGGCAAGTCCGGTATTCAGGGTCAAATAGCATATGAAGCATGTGGCTAATGCCATGAGCTTCGTTGTATTGGTCTGAATAAATCCCCATACCACCAGCGCAATACCAGAGCCAAGCATGAGCCAATGCCAAAGCGAGTATTGCCAAAGCAGTGGGCCTGCCCAGTCTCCGCCCTCCAGATGAAGGCTGACCCAAGCAAGCGCTAGCAAGACAATGAGCTGCAGCAATAATGCAAATCGGAATCCCCACAAGGGTAGGCGATGCCAATGCAGCGCGATTAATGCAGCAAGGGCTGGCATTACTGGAAGCAGGTAGCGACCTGAGCGCTGGCTAGGTAGGCTAAATACAATCAAAAAGGCAAGGACTAAAAGCCACAATAAACGCTCTTCAATATCAGTAACGGTGCGTTCACGCCACGATTGCCAACCCAGCGATAGCAACACAAAAGCAAAGAGACCGGCATTGGCAATGGTGGTTAGTAGCAAGAGCCAAATGCTGTCGCCGCCGCGGATCAAATCCAGCAGGTAATTGCTAGTACGCGCACCAAACTTTCCTGCGTTCTCACCCAAAACAAACTCACGCCAAATTGCTTCTGGGTTAGGGTCCAGCGCAAACCACAAGCTAAAAATACCCAGCGACAGTAAACCAATCACGATGAGCTTATAGAAGTCGCGCTTAAGTACATCAATGAAACGCCACTCGCGCCAGCACCCGTACCAGAGCAGTAATACAAAGCAGGCGGGCAATACGTAGGCAAAGGATTTATATAAAAGACCGAAGCCGATGCTGACTGCAGCAAGCAGTGGAAAGAGGATGCGCGAGTCAAATGCAGCCCGGCCCCAATACAGCAAGGCAAAAAATGGCAGGCTCAAGAAAAAGACTTCAGGCGGATCAGTGAGGTAAGGACGCCCATAGCGGTATGTTGCAAAAAAGGATAACCACACTACAGCCGCGAGTAATCCAGTCTGGGCATTCCCAGAAAAGCGCGCCACTGCCAAGAAGAGAAACAGTGCCGTTAAGCCGGTATACAGAACGCTGGGCCAACGCAACTCCAGCAAGCCCCAGTTGGCGGCCCAGTCCGTGCTAGCAATCCCCTGCCAAAAGACCAGGGGCGGCTTCGTATTGCGCATCGCCTCCATCTCGGATTGCAAGGGCAACCATTGCCCCAGATCAGCCGTGATGCGCGCAATATGCATATAGACGTACTCATCGCCATTTTTTGGGGCAAATCGGCTATCAAGGGCAAAACAATAGGTCAGGATTGCTAGGGCCAGAATCAGAAGAAGCAAACGAAGGGGGGTCTGGCTACGCATTACGCTATTTTATAAGGCTTAAGAAAATCTCCGATAAATTAGGGTAAACCTGCAGGCGCTTAGATTAATTAGTTGCAACAATATAAAAAAACAGTCTATGGGAAGTGTTTTTTAACTCTAAATTACTACTAAGATAGCAATCTAGATGCAATTAGCGCTTGTTTTAATTTTTTCATCATGGAGAGCATTCAAATGCACATTACCCTACGCAAACTAAGCTTAGGACTGGCGGTCTTTTTAGGCCTATCGCAAGTCAGCATATTCGCTGCCGCGCAAAATGCCGACGCCACCAAGCTATACCACCGCAGTCTGGCCGCCACCTGCGCAAATTGCCACGGCACTGACGGCAAAGGCGTTCCAGAGGGAGGCATGCCGTTGATTAACAACCTCACCAGCGAGCAGATATTGGCCACGATGAAGGCTTATAAGTCGGGCGCACGCGAGGGCACCATCATGCATCAGTTGGCCAAGGGTTATACCGATGAACAACTGCAAATCATTGCCAACCAACTTGGTAAGAAATAAGGAGATGACTATGAATCGTCGACATTTTATAGGTCAAAGTGCTGCGGCCCTGGGTTTATTGACCGGCCTATCCGGCCCTGCCCGTGCAGCCAATTTACAAAAAGCCGAGATCCTCGTAATTGGTGGCGGCTACGGCGGTGCTACCGCAGCAAAATACCTGCGTCTGTTTTCGAATAACACCGCGCGCGTCACCATCATTGAACCCAATCCTGAATTTATCTCTTGCCCAATGTCCAATCTGGTTATTGGCGGATCGCGCAAGCTTTCGGAGTTAACGGTTTCCTATGATGGCCTGAGCAAACGCCATGGTATTAAGATCGTCAAAGATAGCGTGGTTAATATTGATGCCGCAAAACAAACCGTGCAACTTGCTTCCGGTAAATCCATGCGCTTTGACAAAGTGGTCCTCTCGCCTGGAATTGGCATGATGATGGATAGCGTTCAAGGTTTAGCGCAAGCGAATCAAGCTGGAGTTACTTTGCAAGCCTGGAAAGCGGGCCCTGAAACCGTTGCTCTGCACAATCAAATAGCGGCAATGCGCGAAGGTGGTGTATTTGCACTGACCATCCCAGAGGCACCGTATCGTTGCCCTCCTGGACCCTATGAGCGCGCTTGCCAAGTTGCCTCCTACTTGAAGGCCAACAACCCAAAAGGCAAGGTATTGATTTTGGATGCCAATCAAGATGTCATCTCCAAAGCCGGTCTCTTTAAAAAGGTTTGGGCTGAGCAGTACCCTGGCATGATTGAGTACCGCCCTAAGCACAATGCCGTCGCAGTCGATGCGAAGACTAAAACCATCAAGTTTGATGTGCAAGACGACGTGAAAGCCGACGTCTTAAACATTCTTCCTGCAATGCGTGCTGGCGATATCGCGGTTAAATCGGGTATTGCCAACTCCAATGGACGCTGGGCTAATGTGAACTACATTAACTTTGAATCAACTGCCGCAAAGAATGTCCACGTGATTGGCGATGCGATTCAAATTGCGCCCCTCATGCCAAAATCCGGTCACATGGCAAACCAACACGCCAAAGTAACGGCGGCGGCAATCGTGGCTGAACTCAGCGGCTGGGAAGTCAATCCCGCTCCAGTGCTCACAAACACCTGCTACAGCTTTGTGAATGCCAGGGAAGTGGTTCACGTCGCCAGCGTACACCAGTACAACGCAACTGAGAAAACCTTTAGAACCGTTCCGGGTTCGGGCGGCCTCTCAGCAGAACCAACCACCCTGGAAGGTGTGTATGCCTGGGGCTGGGCTCGTAATATCTGGGCGGATAGCTTGGCGTAATGGCAGCAGCATTCGGCTAGATGCCGAAGGTAAAAAAGGAGCTTATTCGTAAGCTCCTTTTTTATTGGGTACAACCATCGTTAAGATGAAATAGCATTACGCGCATTGCGCGCCCGGCGGCGTTTACTAATAATAAAAAACACTACGGCCACAATCGGCGCGGCAATGGCGGCGGCAATCTCGGGATAAATCGGCAGACCAGCTTCCTTGCCGCCTTTGGCCACGTAGAACAGGAGGCCGACCAAGTAATAGGTCAAAACCAATACCGATAAGCTATCGACCGTCTCCTGCATACGCAACTGCAGTTTTGCTCGCTTATCCATGCTGGCTAACAAAGCCTGCGTTTGCTCTTCATTGACGAACTCAATTCGTGTGCGCAAGGTTTGGGTTGTTCTCGATACGCGATCGGATAACTCTTTGAGGCGGCGCTGGGTCCATAAGCAAGTACCCATGGCAGGCTGAAAGCGCCGATCCATAAACTCAACCAAGGTCTGGACACCTGGAATTGGCTCTTCATTGAGCTCAGCTAGATTTTTATTCACCAGTTGACTGTAGGCTTCTGCAGCGGTAAAGCGCAGGCCAAACTCCGAAATCCATTGCTCCGTCTTCGATGCAAGCTGAGAGAGCTCAGATAAAAACTCACCATTCTTTTTCAGTTGGATGCCGGTGTCCGTTTGCAGCAAGGCAATTTCTTTCGACATCTGCGCCAAATCCGACTCGGCGTTACGTAGGGGCAAGGACAGCCCCTTGGCTACCGGAAAGGCTAGCATCGCTGCCATGCGGTAGGTTTCTACTTCTGTAATGCGCCGCGCTACTCGGCCAGCCTGACGCGAGCCCAGGGTATTGTGGGGCACGTAATACGAAATAAATCCATCCTCATTTAAGTTGAGGTCAGTCCAAAGCTGCGCACGTCGGTTAGACATGATGTAACTACCCAGCAGCGTATTGCCATTAAAAATGGCAGACACTTCTTCTGCATCATTAAAGAGGCTGCGGTCTTCAAAGGCAATATCAATCGCCGTAATACGCTGACCTCCAGCCGCCTCAATCGATGGGCAAGCCATTTTTTGCAATAGCGCATTGAGGCGATCCAAAATGGCATGGCGCGTTTGCATGAGCGGCCTATCCACTGGGGCGCTTTGCTGAACAATTGCAGCAATGGTCGCAAACTCCCCATGCAGCTCCCACTTAATGATGATGCGCTCGGGAGCAGCAGATAATTCGATTGATCTAAAGAAGTGATCTTGACTGGTATTGCCCTTACTTTGAAAAGCCTTAGAAAGGCACTCAATCCAATCGATCTGAAGCTGGCGCGACGCGGCATCTAATAAGAATGCCTGCGACAAAATACGTTCTTTTGGCCACTGCGCAACGGGCGGCCTAGAATGCACTTCTTCGTGCAGCACCTGCCGTAAGGGGTGATCATAGGGTTTCATGTTGCGCGCATTCCGTTCGTAGTCGTATTGAATCCTCAAATGATACCGCTAAATTTTGACCAAAAAGCAGCTTCGGGCGGCAAAATGTGGCGCCCCTATAGAATAGAACTTCATATTTACTTATGGATCCCAAAAGCCGTATGTCGCTTGATCAAGCCTTTAATTCAGAGCAAATAGTCCGCATTCATTTAGCCGCATGCTATCGCTTGTGCGCACTCAATCAGTGGGATGATCTAATCTATACACACATATCTGCGGCTATTCCGGGAGAGCCTGATCACTATTTGATCAATCCATTTGGCATGCAGTTTGACGAAATCACTGCTTCTAGTTTGCTCAAAGTCAATGTGCAAGGCGAATTACTACCCAATCAATCTGGCATGGTGAACCCGACCGGCTTTGCCATTCATGGCGCTATCCACCGGGCGCGCCCTGATGCCCAATGTGTGATGCATTTGCATAACACCGCCGGCATTGCGGTATCCGCTCAGCGCGATGGACTGCTACCTCTATCGCAACATGCTATGCGTTTTATGGGGCACCTCGGCTACCATGATTATGAGGGCCTAGCACTAACTGAATCCGAAGGGGCTCGTTTAGTTACCAACCTGGAAAGTCACCCCGCCCTGCTGTTGCGCAACCATGGCACGCTCACTGTCGGCCGAACGATTGCTGAAGCATATGTGGTAATGGCCACCCTGATTAAAGCCTGTGAAATTCAGGTGGCGGCATTCAGTAGCCCCAATCTGATCATGCCCGAACCTAAGATCATTGAAAAAGCGGCAGCTGATCTGCACGACTTGGGGGCGGAAGAAGGCATTCTCGAGTGGCCTGCCTTGCTGCGCAAACTAGACCGACTTGATCCCAGTTATAAAGAGTAAATAAAAGCGATGTTTTAATCAGATTTTTTACCTGAAAGGAAAAAGCCATGCCTACCATTAATGTTCAGCTCTTTGCCGGCCGCACCCATGAACAAAAACGTCAATTCGTTGAGGCGGTAACGCGCGTCACCTGCGAAACCCTCAACTGCTCAGCCGAATCGGTTGACATCATCTTGACGGATGTCACCAAAGAGAATTGGGCCAGTGGTGGCGCGCTATGGAGCGATAAAAAGTAGCAACTACAGCTGTACATCCGTCTTGGAGGATGGCGTAACCTTCTCAACAGCCAGGTAAGGACGTTCACCGCGGATCAGGCAATTGCGGACATAGTCCATGCTACTGCGTAAGCTGTAATAGTCGCTGGCCATTTTTTTGGGTACCTTTATGCTGAGCGCATCGGCCTCCATTTGATTGATCTTGCTAATGTATACATCGCATTGGCTTGGATCAAATCCAGTTGCCAACTCTTGCTCAAAAGTCCAGAGGGCGCCGTACATTTTATTAATTCGAACTTGCACGCGTTTGTTCCGGTAATTCGGTAAGCTAGAAACGACTGGATAGGCAAATGCTAAAAATGGAACGACCAAGATAAACATCCGATGAACAAATTCAGCCACCCAGAATGGCAGGTAATTCATGATCGGCGGGACACCGCTCTTCTCAAAGCGAGCGGCGACAGCGCTCTCTGGAAATGCAGAATGATTAAACATCGGGAACTCCCCGCGTTTCGCAAAGAAGGATTGCTTGCCATTGATAGCTTCGGCGGCCTCTAAGAATAGGTACTGCAGGGCTGGATGCATCCGGTCATCGACCAGCAGCTGTGTTGTGGTGGACAGCAATTGAATGGTCTGCGGCGGAAAATCACGAACAAGGCTAAAGCTTGCTGTGGGTACCGTCAGAATTTCGAGGTAAGGCAGAATGCGTGCAAAGGCTTCTGCACGATTAAACCCGATTAAACTCAACTTGGGATCATTTAGTAACTTTTGAATATTAGGTGACTCGAGTTGATCGACTAAAAAAAGCACATCGATCTCACCGAGCAATAAAGCATTGACTCCATCTGCCGAGGGTAAAGTCAGAAATTGAGGAATGTATTGCTCTAAACCCGCCGCCTTCAGAATATGCAGGGCTTGACTATACGTTCCGCTACCCACATCCCCAATCGAGGTCTTCCTGCTCAAGAGTTTCTTTAAACGATCGCCCTGAAGATGGAAATCGGAAGCCTCCAATGCAGGTCCACGATAAAAGAACCAAATCGGCTCATAGGCAACACTACCCAGCGATAAAATCCCGGCTATACCAGCTGGGTTATAAATGCCTGCCTGAACAAACGCCGCCTGAACAGGATCTTTTCGGTCACTCAGCCGCGCGATGTTTTCTTGGGCACCACGAGAGGGAACAAGTTCTAGAGTGACGCCTTTTTTAGCAAAATAGTCGACGTACTTTTTTGCCAGCATCTGATAAGAGCCACCCTCGGCGCCGGTTGACATCAGAATCCGCTTGGGCGGGGGTGGATCTGCTAGCCACCATACCAGCATTAATCCGGCAAACAACAACAATAGCAATGGCCAGGTTTCACGCAGAAACTGAACAAAATTACCCCACCTATCCTGCACTGCTTCACAGAATCCAAGCCAGGTATCTTTTACGTCTTCTTTTACGCTACTCATTCGAAACCAATGTGATCATCATTTACACGCTAATCATATTCTTTTTAAAAGACGCGCTTTATTTTTTAAAAAGCGTAATTGATTAGGGTTGTAGCCTCATGAAAAAGGGGTGCATCAGCACCCCTTTTTATCCCAACTACATCTGGTGATTTAATCCAATTTAATCTTGGTCTTTTCAATTACCCTTTTCCAGCGCTCGATGTCTGCAAAATACAGCTCACTAAATTGGGTTTGATTCAGCGGGGCAATTTGTACACCCGCCTTAACAAAACGCTCTCTGAGCTCTGGGGACTCCATTATTTTTAAAGTGGAGGCACTTAATTGATTAATAATCGCCCGCGGGGTGCCGGCTGGAGCAAAAATGCCTTGCCAGAGGGTGTGTTCATAACCAACTACGCCTGATTCAGCGACAGTTGGTAGCTCAGGCGCCCCAGGAAAACGCTGCTTGCTAGTAACCGCCAAAGCCCTTACTCGGTCGCCTTTGTACAGGGGTAAACCAACTGGCATACCTGCAAAGTAGAAATCGATTTGTCCGCCGACCACATCTGTTGCTGCCGGTGAACCTCCTTTGTATGGAACGTGGATTGCTTGCAATCCAGTCAGCGATAAAAATAGTTCCCCCGCCATATGGTCAGAATTACCAATGCCCGATGAAGCAAAACTGAGTTGTCCAGGCTTTGCCTTCAGCATCGCCATTAAATCTGCTACTGACTTTGCTGGTGAATTCGGATTAACAATCAGAATATGGGGTGTAGCAGCAACGCCGACAACAGGTATGAGGTCTTTACTGCCATTAAAAGGTAGCTTTGGATTTGTTGCCACACTAATAGCTAGCCCGTTTTGTGCAAACAAAATGGTGTAGCCATCTGGAGCGCTCTTGGCAACCGCATCCGCAGCAATATTGCCGGCTGCCCCACCCCTATTCTCAACGACGATAGGTTGCTTGAGCGCAATACTCAGATCGTTTGCAATCATGCGGCCCACAATATCCGTTGAACTACCAGGGGCATAGCCAATCATCATTTTGATTGGCTTATCTGGGTAAGCCGAGGCCAATGCAGTGGTTGCCACTCCACTCATCACCATTGCCGCAGCACTTAGCTTAGAAATTAACCGCGTTTTTAAGTTCATCTTTATCTCCATATTGTAGTAATAAGGCTCTTGGTTTAAAGGTTTAAAACAGGTACGCCACATTCAACTGCACACGCATTTAATGCCTTGAGTAATTCACTTGAAATGGGTATGCCATCACGCTGGCGTGATGAAATAGATGTATCTGCACCCTCTCCAGGAATACGAATGCGATCAACTCCCGGCAAGGTATTGGATTCTTGAAGGTCCCGCACAACGGTAGATACCCGCTCAATAAAAAGGGTGCGCTCTCCAAAAGCATCTGGATCGACTGCAATCAACGCCTGACCCGTGTTCGTAACGCCATCATGGCAAGCATTAAAGTCAATCGTCTCTTTGCCAACTGCTGCGCCATTTAAGGTTCCGGCAAGGAGACTAATCATCAAGGCCAAACCATAGCCTTTGTAGTCACCAATTGGAAGTAAAGAGCCTTCACCTGCGCGTGTTGGATCCAAAATTGGCTTACCAGCACGATCAATCATCCATCCCTCGGGAATCGACTCGCCCCGCTGTGCCGCCAGCTTTACCTTGCCATAGGCGGCAACCGTAGTGGCCATATCCAGCAAAACAATCGGCTGGCCTTTTTGGGCCGGCACTGCAATTGCAATGGGATTCGTAGAAAGCAATAAATCGGTACCGCCCCAAGGGGCCATGTGATTTGCGTTACCAACTGCCATGTAGATGCCAACTAGTCCGCGCTCCGCTAACATGCGAACGTAGACCGAACCGGCCCCAGAATGGTTTCCGTGATGGCTGCCTATCCAACATACCCCGTGCTCACGGGATTTTTTGGTAGCTAACTCAACGACCTGATTCATCACCAGGTGCCCAAGTCCATTATCACCATTAATGAGCGCAGTGCCGCCACGCTCGCGCTCTACCCGAATATGCGGATGTAGGTTAATGCCGCCTGCCTTAATCCGCTTAACATACGCTGGCAGCCTAAAAATGCCGTGCCCATCGGCTCCAGCTAGATCAGACTGCACCATCAGATGGGCGACAGTCTTCGCATCCAGCGGTGGAACGCCATTCGAAATGAAAACGTCCGCAATAAATTGCGTGGCTTGATCAATTGGTAAATGGTGGAGATTAGTCATCGTTCTTTATTGGTTTGCAGGGGTATTACGTAATTCCATACTGTAAATGTACCTGCCTTCAGGGTGATAGGTTACGGTCGCTTCAAACAATTTTCCGCTAGCATCAAAATAGCGCCTTGTAATAACCAAACACGCTGACCCAATGTCAACATTTAATGCATCCGCGTACTTTTGATCTGCCCGTGCCGCATAGACATCCACTTCAGCTCGATCAATCTTGAGTGCAAAGCGCCGCTCAATTTGCTCAAAAACCATTAACTGCGCATGCTCTGGATCGGTGGTGACATCAGCAAACTGGGGCAGGATGTAAATATCCGTCCAAGCAATGGCTTGATTTGAATCTTGATTCTTTCGAACACCGCCAATGTGATACCACGATGATCCAATCGGAGCATCTAATACTTTTGCCAGCACCTCATCGCACTCAATAAACTCTTCTATTACATTCACCCGATAGGTGTCTCGCGGATACCGCAGAATGTCGGCAGGGGAATTGAATGACTGCGTAAAGCGCCGCGGCGATAACCTCGAAATGACTTGGGTAGCAGCGCCCTGCTGCCTTAGGATTAAGCCATCGCGCTCTAAATTACTAAGCGCATGTCGCAATGTATGTCTACTGGCCTTAAACAATGCGCAAAGCTCGCTTTCCGATGGAAGGCTGGATCCAACCGCCCAATAGCCCTCGCGAATGCGCTCAGAAAGTGCATTCGCGAGTGTCTGGTAAAGAGGAATGTTTGCAGTCAAATTAAGATAAGCCAAACATTTTTTTACCTGCTATTGGCAGGCGAGCTTTGAGGATGTCGCCAGACAAGGACTCGGTAATGTAGAGATCCTTGCCGTCACCGCCAAAGCACAAGTTAGCCAAATGGTGATGGTGCGGATTATCTGAATAAATCAAGTGGGTCGGCAGCATATTGTTATCAAAACGCCAAATACCGACGCCAAGATGGCAAACCAACAGGCCATTCTCCGAATCCATTTCGATTCCGTCTGGGCCAGCAACACCACCCGTTAACTGAATTGCAACGCCCGTTTTAGAAACAGAGCCATCCGCCATCAGTGGCAAGCGCCAAATTTGCTGTGAGCGCGTTGCTGCAACAAACACATGCTTTTCTTGGGTATTGAGGGTAATGCCATTTGGACTCGGAATGTTTAATACCAAACGATCGAGCTGCCCGTTGGCGCGCAACCTAAAAACGCGACCCGTTGGATCAGCAATCCCCGTTTGACCCTGATCAGTAAAGTACAAGTCGCCGTTCGAAGCAAAGTGCAAATCATTGAGGCCTTTGAAGTTTTCACTGTACATCGAACCTAATACCGTTTGAATCTTGCCGGTTTTCGTATCGAGCTCTAAAAGGCCACACTTGTAATCGCAAATGAAAGCACGGCCATCTTTATGAAACTTTAAGCCATTCGGCCAGCCATCATATTGGGTAACTAGTTCCCAGTCCCCTTTTGGCGTAATCTTAAAAAT
>CALRRC020000003.1:0-12597 GCA_943370515.1 Erythrobacter sanguineus
GTATGCATGCGATCGTAGAGAACCCCAATCGCCAAGAACATCGCCCCCGAAATAAAGCCGTGGGAAATCATCTGAATAATGCCGCCCTCAATGCCAAGCGGACTAAAGAGGAAAAAGCCTAAAGTTACAAAACCCATGTGCGCTACAGACGAATACGCCACCAGTTTCTTCATGTCCTTCTGAACTAAGGCAACCAGACCGACATAGATCACGGCGACCAAAGATAGGAAGATCACAAAGGGACCGAGGTACATGCTGGCATCCGGCGCAATCGGCAAGGAGAAGCGCAAGAAGCCATATGCGCCCAGCTTGAGCATAATTGCCGCCAACACGACAGATCCACCGGTCGGCGCTTCAACGTGGACATCGGGTAACCAGGTATGCAAAGGCCACATTGGCACCTTGACTGCAAAGGCCATAAAGAAGGCAAAGAAAATGAGAATTTGCTCAACAATATCCAGAGGCGCGTGATGCCATGTCTGAATATCAAAGGTATTGGTTGCGTTGTAGAGGTAGAGCATCGCGATCAAGGTAAGAAGCGAGCCAAGCAAGGTATAGAGGAAGAACTTAAACGCAGCATAAATACGGTTCTTACCGCCCCATACGCCGATGATGATGTACATCGGTATTAAAGTCGCCTCAAAGAAGACATAGAACAGCATGCCGTCGAGGGCAGAGAACACGCCAATCATCAAGCCCGACAAAATCATGAAGGACGCCAAGTACTGCGATACTTTTTCAGTGATGACTTCCCATGCAGCAACCACTACAAAGATATTAATGAACGCGGTCAGAACCACAAACCAAACTGAAATGCCGTCGACGCCGAGATGGTAGTTAATGTCATAGCGCTCAATCCAACTGAACTTCTCAACAAACTGCATCCCTGCCGTGGTTTCATCAAACCGTAGGACCAAAGGCAGAGTTGCAATAAAACCCAGCACCGCTCCGAACAGAGCCAAGTAGCGCACCCCAGACGATGGGCGCTCCGATCCGTAGATCAAGATGATCAGACCAAAAACGATCGGGATCCAGATGGCGTAAGAAAGAATCATGAGGAAAGCTTCAACTTAATAGGCGATATAAATATAGGTGTACAAAACCCAAGTCAGCAAGGCAATGACGCCGAGGATCATGGCAAAGGCATAGTGGTAAAGGTAGCCCGACTGCAGGCGCCGTACGAGCCCGGAAAAACGGCCGACCATATGGGCACTGCCGTTAACAAAAAAGCCATCGATGATCTTTTCATCGCCGCGATGCCAAAATACTCCGCCAAACCACAACATGCCTTTTGCAAAGACGGTTTGATTCAATTCATCGAGGTAGTATTTGTGGTCTAGCAACTTCTTAATTGGGGCCAATGCTTCCGATACCTTCGCAGGCAAGCTAGGTGCCCACAAATAGCCAATCGCAGCGGTCAGCACACCCAAAACCACGAGTAACAATACCGGCGTACTGAATGCATGCATCGCCATTGCAACTGGCCCATGAAATGCCTGCGCCAAGTCTTTCATGACGGGATGCTTCGCGATATCAATGAAGATCGAATCGCCAAAGAAGCTACCAAAGAGCAAGGGATCAATGGTGTAAAAACCAATGATGACCGATGGTATTGCTAAAAGAATGAGTGGAATGGTCACGACCAATGGAGACTCATGGGGCTTTTCACCTGGTGCCAAGCCATGGTGCGCATGATCGTCATGACCATGGTCGTCGTGTGCATGGTGGCCGTGGTCTGCGTGCCCGAAACGCTCTTTGCCATGGAAGACATAGAAATATAGACGGAAGGAATACAAGGCAGTGACAAAGACACTCGCCATCACTACAAACAAAGCAAAACCCGATCCAGGAATGGTGCTAGCAGCAACCGCCTCAATAATCGAATCTTTGGAATAAAAGCCCGAGAAGAACGGCGTACCAATCAAGGCCAAGCTACCTAAGAGCATCATCAAGCAAGTTACCGGCATGTACTTCCATAGCCCGCCCATTTTGCGCATGTCTTGTTCGTGGTGCATGCCCAAAATCACACTACCCGCCCCCAGGAATAAGAGCGCCTTAAAGAAGGCATGGGTCATTAAATGGAAGATGGCAATTGGATAAGCAGAAACACCCAAAGCGATTGTCATGAAACCCAATTGCGACAAGGTGGAATACGCAACCACCCGCTTGATGTCGGTTTGCACGATGCCCAAGAAGCCCATGAATAAGGCGGTGATTGAGCCAATCACTAAGATAAAACTGAGGGCCACGTCCGATAACTCAAACAAAGGTGACATCCGGCTCACCATAAAAATACCGGCAGTCACCATGGTTGCTGCATGGATCAAGGCAGAAATGGGGGTTGGGCCCTCCATTGAATCCGGCAGCCAGACATGCAAGGGAAACTGCGCTGATTTACCCATCGCACCGATGAATAGGCAAATACAAGCCACGGTAACGAGATTCCAATCGGTACCCGGCAGAGTCTGCGCAGCGAGGACCGTATTTTGAGCAAAAATGGCATCATAGTTCATCGAGCCAGTGCCAGCCAAGAGCAAACCAATGCCCAAAATAAATCCAAAATCGCCGACGCGGTTTACCAAGAAGGCTTTCATATTGGCAAAGACGGCGCTTTGGCGCTCGTAGTAAAAGCCAATCAATAAATAGGAAACAACGCCTACCGCCTCCCAGCCAAAAAAGAGCTGCAGCAAGTTATTACTCATCACCAGCATGAGCATGGCAAAGGTAAACAAGGAGATATAGGAGAAGAAGCGGTTGTAGCCCTCCTCCTCCGCCATATAGCCAATGGTGTAAATATGTACCATCAGCGAAACAAAGGTGACCACCACCATCATGACGGCGCTTAGCGGATCAATTAAAAAGCCGATATCAAAACTAAGCTCACCCAGCTCCATCCAGCGGTAAACCGAGCCGTTGAAGTAAAAACCATCCATGACCTGCATCAGCACATTGCAAGACAAAATAAACGCAATCATCACACCCAAAATAGCAATGGTTTGGCAAGCGCCGCGACTCAGTTGTTTACCTAAAAAGCCCGTGCCAAAAAATCCCACCAACATGCTGCCGATTAATGGCGCAAGGGGTATGGCGCAGAGTACGGGAATAGTGAGGGTCAGTTCCATTGCAGGGTCTTTTTAAACTAGCCTTTGAGGTGATCAAGCTCTTCAGCATTGATCGAATCGAATTTACGGAACAAGGCAACCAAAATCGCCAGACCAATTGCGGCCTCGGCAGCCGCCACGGTCAAAATGAAAAATACAAACACTTGACCGGCCATATCCCCTAAGTAATAGGAGAAGGCAATGAAGTTCATATTGACCGACAGGAGCATGAGCTCGATGGCCATCAACAAAATAATGATGTTGCGGCGATTTAAGAAAATACCAACCACGCTAATTGCAAATAGGATGGCACTCAAAACTAAGAAATGGGCAAGGGTTACCGTCATTTTGGCTCTCCCCCCGTTTTGCCACGCTGATCCTGCTTTGCGTCCATTTCTGAATCCATCTTCACCATGCGCATACGATCAGCTGGGTTGACCGCAACCTGATCAGCAATGATTTGGGATTTGGAATCTTTACGGCGGCGCAGTGTCAGCGCAACCGCTGCAATGATTGCCACCAATAGAATCAGTCCGGCGATTTCAAAAGCGTAGACATAATCTACAAAGACGAGGCGCCCAAGGGCTTGGGTATTCGATACACCGCCCATCTCTTCCATCATCGGCTGCAAAGGCACTGTGGTGCCGATAAAGCCCCGAATCAATACGATCGATAACTCCATCACAATGACGGCGCCGATTAAAAATGCAACCGGCAAATACTTCTTGAAATCCCGACGCAGGTGCGCCAAATCCAAATCCAGCATCATTACCACAAACAAGAACAAGACCATGACTGCGCCCACATACACCAAAATAAGTACGAGGCTTAAAAACTCTGCGCGCATCAGCATCCACAATCCTGATGCGCAAAAGAAGGACAACATCAAAAACAAGGCCGAGTTAACCGGATTGCGCGATGTAATGACCTGGAGGGCAGCAATCACCAAAATGCCGGCAAACGCATAAAAGAAGATAGCAAAGAGGGTTGCGGGTTCGAATGTCATGGTGAATTACTTAGCGATAAGGGGCATCGGCAGCGCGGTTGGCGGCAATGTCTTTTTCATACTGGTCGCCGACTGCAAGCAACATGTCTTTGGTGAAATACAAATCGCCCCGCTTATCTCCAAAGTACTCAAAAATATTAGTTTCCACGATCGCATCAACCGGGCAAGCCTCTTCACAGAAGCCGCAGAAAATACACTTAGTTAAATCGATGTCGTAGCGTGTAGTCCGGCGGGTCCCATCGTCGCGCTGATCTGATTCAATCGAGATCGCCATGGCCGGGCAAACTGCTTCACATAATTTACATGCGATGCAACGCTCTTCCCCGTTTGGATAGCGGCGCAATGCATGCAGACCACGAAAACGTGGGGACTGTGGCGTCTTTTCTTCAGGGTATTGCACCGTAAACTTCGGCTTAAAAAGGTATTTGCCGGTAATTGCCATGCCGGTCAAAATGTCTTTCAACATTAAGCTACTTAAGAACTGATTAATCCGTTTCAACATAATCGTGACCTAGTTCCAAATATTCCATGGGGAGACAACCCAAGCGCCCACCAACACCACCCAGAAAACAGCCAAGGGAATAAAAATCTTCCAGCCTAAACGCATGATTTGGTCATAGCGGTAACGGGGTAACGTCGCCCGCAGCCAAATAAAGCAGGACAAAATAAAGAAGGTTTTGGCAAACAACCAGAAGAATCCAGGAATATCGCGCAAGATGGGTAAATCCACAATCGGCAACCAGCCACCCAAAAACAGAATGGAGGTGAGCGCTGCAATCATGATCATATTGGCGTATTCCGCCAAGAAGAACATCGCGTACGCCATACCGGAATACTCGACCATATGGCCAGCCACAATCTCCGACTCCCCCTCCACCACGTCAAACGGGTGGCGATTGGTTTCGGCGACACCGGAGATAAAGTAAATCAAGAACATGGGCAATAAAGGCAACCAATTCCACGACAGGAAATTAAGTCCCATGTCAGCAAAGATACCGGTATCTTGCAGCATCACGATTTTGCTCAGATTGAGTGAGCCGGAAATAATGAGCACGGTAACGAGCGCAAATCCCATGGCAATTTCGTAGGAAATCATTTGTGCCGAAGCGCGCATCGCCGCTAAGAATGGGTATTTGGAATTGGATGCCCAGCCCGCCAAGATCACCCCATATACACCGATCGACGAAATCGCAATGATGTACAGAAGGCCAGCATTTACATCAGCCAGGACTAAATCCGCCTGAAATGGAATCACTGCCCAGGATGCAAATGCGGGCATGATGACCATTACTGGCGCAACAATAAACAGCACTTTGTTCGAACGGGTCGGCGAAACGATTTCTTTGAGCAGCAACTTAATCGCATCGGCGATGGGCTGCAATAATCCCAATGGGCCAGTGCGATTTGGGCCCAGACGAATGTGCATCCAACCAATCAGCTTGCGCTCCCACAAGGTCATGTAGGCAACCGCAGCAAACATCGGCAAGACGATCGCGACGATCTTTAGCAATGTCCACACCAGCGGCCAAAAGGATCCAAGTAATTCAGATCCAAAGGCATTCACGGTATTAAGTAGCTCTGTCATCGCGATTCCTAGACTCGATTCACCGTGATGGGGCCGAACATCGCACCGAGCTTGGCACTCGCCGGTGTGCTTGCGGACATACGCACGCATCCTGCCGCCAACTGACTCTCCAACATGGCCGGCATCTGTACCGTATTAACGCCCTGAGTTATGGCTACCAAATCGCCCTCTTTCAAATTCAGTTCAGCGAAGGTCTTGGCATTTAAACCCAGACGATGGGCATTTTTTGCATCGCGGGTAAGTTGCAATGCGGGAGCGCGGCGTACGATCGGATCTACGCCATAAATCGGCAAATCACTTACCCGCTCCAGGCCGTTCATGGGTTGCTCTGGCGCAAGACCGATGGCTGCACTGAATCGATTATTCAGGCGATCTGCTATTGGTTTTGCTAAGGCCTCACCACAAACCTCTTCCGGTGTGTTGAGTAAGAAGCCATTAAGGCCTAACAAACTGCCCAAGGCGCGCAAGACTTTCCATGCTGGTCTTGCGTCTGCTAAGGGGCGTACTGATGGTTGTATGGTCTGTACAGTTCCCGCCGCATTAATAAAGCTACCTACCGACTCCGTGAATGGCGTAATAGGTAACAGCACATCAGCCAGTTCCAATAGTTCGCTGCTGGCAAAGGCACTCAGCGCGATGACGGTATCGGCCTTGCTTAAGGCTGTACGGCTTTGCTCTGGATTTGGTAAATCAGATAATGGCTCAACATTGAGCAAAAGGACTGCACGAGCACTACCGTCGAGAACAGAATCAATGCCCGCATTGGGTTTTTGCTGAACAGCTTGCAGCAGCGGTGCTGCAACGGCATTGCCGCCCACTGGTAAAAATCCAAAGGTAGCACCGGTTTGATCGGCAATAAATTGGGCTAGCACATGCAAATTAGAAGCATGGGGGTGAGCAATTGCAGCAGAGCCTAAGAGCACCGCCTTATTGCTTCCAGATAAAAGGCTATCTGCAATGGCTTGAGCTTCTTTAGAATCCGCCCCGCCCTGAATGCCTGCTGGCAACTGACTCGATTTTGCTTTTGCAATGGCACTGGCTACTTCTGTGAGAATTACCGTCCAGCGACTCGGCGCTGAAACAATACCAACTGAAGGCATTAACCAATCGTCACCGCCCGCATCCATTCTCAAAATCTGGAGGCCGCGCTTAGTAGCAGTACGCAGGCGTGCAGCAATCAGTGGCTGCTCTTTACGTAAAAAACTACCAATGACGAATGCGCGATCCAGTTGGCTTACATTGGCAATTGGCATGCCCAGCCATGGCGCAGTTGCAGTGCCGCGCACATCAGTTTGGCGCAGGCGCGTTTCTACGCGATCAGATCCCATTGCACGAACTACTTTTTGCAGGAGATGCAATTCTTCCACGCTCGAGATGGGGTGAGCAATGGCTGCAAGTGCATCAGCGCCATGATCAGTCGTAATGGTTTTCAAGGAACGAGTGACGTACTCTAAAGCAGACTCCCAGTCTGTCTCAAGCCATTTGCCCTCTTGCTTGACCATCGGCACGGTCAAACGCTCTGCACTGTTTACCCCTTCGTAGGCAAAACGGTCACGGTCACTAATCCAGCATTCATTAATAGACTCATTTTCCAGAGCCACGACTCGCATCACACGATTGGCTTTGGTTTGTACTGTGGTGTTGGTGCCCAAGCTATCGTGCGGACTCAATGAGCGCTTACGGCCTAGCTCCCAGGTGCGAGCAGCGTAACGGAACGGCTTGCTCGTCAAGGCTCCGACTGGGCAGATATCGATCATGTTTCCCGATAACTCGGAATCAATGGTTTGTCCAGAGAAGGTGGTGATCTCAGAATGCTCTCCGCGATTGACCATACCGAGTTCCATGATTCCTGAAACTTCTTGGCCAAAGCGAACGCAGCGGGTGCAATGAATGCAACGCGTCATCTCTTCCATGGAAATGAGCGGTCCTGCATTTTTATGAAACACCACGCGCTTATCTTCACTATAGCGCGATGTGGATTTACCGTAACCGACGGATAAATCTTGCAATTGGCACTCACCGCCTTGATCACAAATCGGGCAATCCAGCGGGTGATTAATGAGTAAGAACTCCATGACCGAACGCTGCGCCTCGACTGCTTTTGCAGAATGCGTAAAGACTTTCATGCCTTGGGTTACTGGTGTAGCACAGGCTGGTAAGGCCTTTGGCGCTTTTTCTACTTCAACCAAGCACATGCGGCAATTGGCTGCGATCGATAATTTCTTGTGATAGCAGAAATGGGGAATGTAGGTTCCCAATTTGTTTGCAGCATGCATCACCATCGAACCTTGCGGAACTTCGACTGCCTTGCCGTCCAATTCGATTTCAACCATGCTCACGTCAATAAATCCTTCTCTTTTCTAGTGGCTATTAAACGTATTCAGGCACGATGCAACGCTTGTGCTCAACGTGGTAGACAAATTCATCCATGTAGTGCTTGAGCATGCCGCGCACTGGCATTGCTGCGGCGTCGCCTAAAGCACAAATGGTTCTGCCCTGAATATTCGCCGCAACGTCATTGAGTAAATCCAAATCTTCAGCGCGTCCTTGTCCATGCTCAATGCGATTGACGATGCGCCACAACCAGCCGGTCCCCTCACGGCATGGAGTGCACTGTCCGCAGGACTCTTCGTGATAAAAATACGATAGGCGCAACAGAGACTTCACCATACAACGGGTGTCATTCATGACGATGACCGCACCTGAACCCAGCATCGAACCTGCTTTCGCAATGCTGTCATAGTCCATCGTTAAATCCATCATCATGGCACCCGGAATAACCGGTGCTGACGATCCGCCCGGGATTACTGCTTTTAATGCCTTTCCTTCGCGCATGCCGCCAGCAAGCTGCAAAAGCTCTGAGAACGGCGTACCCACTGGAACTTCGTAATTACCAGGGTGAACAACGTCGCCAGACACCGAGAAAATTTTGGTGCCACCATTATTCGGCTTACCCAATTTCAAATACGCTTCACCACCAATTGCCAATATGAAAGGCACGGCAGCGAAGGTTTCGGTATTGTTAATGGTGGTAGGTTTGCCATACAAACCAAAGCTCGCAGGGAACGGTGGTTTGAAACGGGGTTGACCTTTTTTACCTTCGAGGGATTCCAGCAGCGCAGTCTCTTCGCCGCAAATATAGGCGCCCCAACCTGGCGTAGCATGTAGTTGGAAATTAAAATCGGTTCCTAGAATGGAATCACCCAAGTAACCTGCGGCACGAGCCTCTTCCAATGCCTCTTCAAAGCGGGTATAGACTTCCCAAATTTCGCCGTGGATATAGTTATAGCCAACGCTGATGCCCATGGTGTAGGCGCCGATGATCATGCCTTCGATCAATGCATGCGGGTTGTAGCGCATGATGTCACGGTCTTTGAAGGTACCGGGCTCGCCCTCATCGCTATTACAAACTAAGTATTTCTGACCGGGGAATTGACGGGGCATGAAGCTCCACTTCAGCCCAGTCGGAAAGCCTGCGCCGCCGCGACCACGCAATGACGATGCTTTTAGTTCTGCAATCAATGCGTCAGGCGTGACTTTGTCATTCAGAATGCGACGCAACTGCTGGTAACCGCCGCGACTTTCATAGTCTTTAAGGCCCCAGTTAGTTCCATTGAGACCCGCCAAAATTAATGGCTTAATGTGACGGCTATGGAGACTCGTCATGCTGGTAGTCCTTTTACCGAAGCGCGCAACTCATTCAAAAGCGCATCAATTTTTTCATTGCTCATAAAGCTGCACATGGTTTTATTGTTCACGAGCATCACTGGGGAATCGCCACAGGCGCCCATGCACTCACCCTCTTTTAAGGTAAATGTGCCGCAAGGCGTGGTCTCATTAAAACCAATTCCCAATTGCTGCTTTAAATAATTGGCAGCGCGCTCACCGTTGCTTAATTGGCATGGCAAATTGGTGCAGACCGCGATTTTGTGCCGCCCAATTGGCTTGGTGTCATACATATTGTAGAAAGTAGCGACCTCATCGACTGCAATGGTGGTCATGCCCAATAGGGATGCAACCTCAGCAATCACCTCAGGCGAGACCCAACCTACTTCGGTTTGCGCTGCAATTAAACATGCCATCACAGCGGATTGCTTTTGATCAGCAGGGTATTTGGCAATATTGCGCTCCATATCGGCGCGGGTCTTGGCAGATAGTTGCATGGTTGGAGTGTGTGTCATGAATGAGTCCTGGGTGCCTAAGCGTTTAGCGATCAATCTCGCCGAACACAATGTCTTGTGTGCCAATGATCGTTACCGCATCCGCAATCATGTGGCCACGGGCCATTTCATCGAGGGATGCCAGATGCACAAAACCAGGAGCACGGATTTTTAAGCGGTATGGTTTATTGGCGCCATCCGATACGGCATAGATGCCAAACTCACCCTTGGGGTGTTCGACTGCAGCGTAAGCCTCTCCTGCTGGAACATGAATGCCTTCAGTAAAGAGTTTGAAGTGGTGAATTAACTCTTCCATATTGGTTTTCATATCCACGCGGGCTGGTGGCGATACTTTATGGTTATCGCTCAACACTGGTCCAGGATTTGCACGCAGCCACGCAATACACTGCTGCACGATCCGATTGGATTGGCGCATCTCTTCCATGCGGATTAAGTAGCGATCATAGGAATCGCCATTGACGCCGACTGGAATATCAAACTGCAAGCGGTCATAGACTTCATACGGTTGTTTTTTACGTAAATCCCATTCCACTCCAGAGCCGCGGAGCATGGGACCAGTAAAGCCCAGCTGCAAAGCGCGTTCGGGCGAGACAACCCCAATACCCACGAGGCGCTGCTTCCAAATGCGGTTATCGGTTAACAAATTACAGTACTCATCGACATTGCCGGGGAAGCGCTGAGTAAACGCCTCAATGAAATCCAGCAAGGAACCACTGCGATCTTCATTCAAGCGCTTGAGCGCACTGCTACTGCGGGTCTTGGACTGCGCAAACTGCGGCATACGCTCGGGCAGATCACGGTATACGCCACCTGGACGGTAATAGGCTGCGTGCATGCGTGCGCCGGAGACTGCTTCGTACATGTCAAAGATGTCTTCGCGATCGCGGAAGGCGTACAAAAATACCGCCATCGCACCAACGTCTAAACCGTGGCAACCAATCCACAATAGGTGATTGAGTAAGCGGGTTAACTCGTCGTACATCACGCGGATGTATTGCGCGCGCAGCGGCACTTCGACGTTGAGTAATTTTTCAATGGCCATCACATAGGCATGTTCGTTCACCATCATCGAGACGTAATCGAGGCGATCCATGTAGGGTACGCTCTGAATCCAAGTACGGGTCTCGGCGAGTTTTTCAGTCGCGCGATGCAATAAACCAATGTGCGGATCAGCGCGCTGAATCACTTCGCCATCGAGCTCGAGCACTAAGCGCAATACGCCGTGCGCAGCTGGATGCTGCGGACCGAAGTTCAGGGTGTAGTTTTTAATCTCGGCCATGCTTAAACTGGGCCTCCGTATTGCTCTTCCCGCACCACACGCGGCGTAACCTCGCGGGTCTCAATCGTGACCGGCTGGTAAACAACCCGCTGCAACTCGGGGTCGTAGCGCATTTCCACATTGCCCGAAATCGGAAAATCCTTGCGGAAGGGGTGGCCAATAAATCCATAGTCGGTCAAGATGCGGCGCAGATCAGCATGCCCATCAAACAAAATACCAAAGAGGTCAAATGCTTCGCGCTCAAACCAGTTCGCTGAATTCCACACCGAAGTCAGTGAGGAAACCAAAGGATAGCTATCGTCTGGCGCAAAGACCCGCAGGCGCAAACGCAGATTGTGCTTAACCGATAACAAATGGGTCACCACCGCAAAACGGGGGCCGCTATAAGTACCATCAAGGTAGTCTTGGTAGTCAATGCCGCATAAATCAATCAACTGCTCAAAGCCAAGTGCTGGGTCATCGCGCAAAATCAACGCAGACTCTAAATACGTATCCGCACGCAATACCACCGTTAACTCGTTCAAGGCCAATGTGATGGACTGCACGCGGGCGCCCAGAGCGCGCTCAACGTGGGACTGCAGTTGAATCAGGCGCTCAGACATTCCTATGCCTTCCGTGCAATGGTGCTAGTGCGGCCAATTTTGGCTTGCAATTGAATAATGCCGTAGATGAGGGCTTCTGCAGTTGGTGGGCAACCTGGTACATAAATATCAACCGGCACGATGCGGTCACATCCCCGCACCACAGAATACGAGTAATGGTAATAGCCGCCACCATTGGCACACGAGCCCATGGAAATCACCCAGCGCGGTTCGGGCATTTGATCGTAAACCTTACGCAAGGCAGGGGCCATCTTATTGCACAGCGTACCCGCCACAATCATGAGATCGGACTGCCGGGGCGAAGGACGGAAGACCACACCAAAGCGATCCAAGTCATAGCGTGCGGCGCCCGCATGCATCATCTCTACCGCGCAGCAGGCTAAACCAAAGGTCATCGGCCACAAGGATCCCGTACGGGTCCAGTTAATCAACTGATCCGCTGAGGTGGTAATGAATCCTTCTTTGAGAACGCCTTCTAGTGCCATAACGATCACTCCCAGTCGAGAGCGCCCTTTTTCCAGATGTAGACGAATCCCACGATGAATACAAAGAGGAATACCACCATGGATGCGTAGCCTTCCCATCCGATGTCGCGCAAAGCAACACCCCAAGGGAATAAAAAGGCCGTTTCCAGGTCAAACAAAATAAAGAGGATGGCAACCAAGTAATAGCGCACATCGAATTTCATGCGGGCATCTTCAAAAGCTTCGAAGCCGCACTCGTAGGAAGAGAGTTTTTCTGCGTCAGGACGGGATGGCGCCAAGACCTTACCCAAAAACATCGGCACTATTCCGACGGCAATGCCGACCAGAATAAAAAGCAAGATGGGGAAGTAATTAGCGA
>CALRRC020000004.1:0-11735 GCA_943370515.1 Erythrobacter sanguineus
TGATAGTGCCACCAATGGCAGACACTTTGTTGGTGCCAAGCAGCGTGGCCGGATGAACTTCAGGATAGGCAGCAAAAAGAGCGGGCACTTGAATGAGGCCGCCGCCGCCTGCGACCGCATCGACTAAGCCAGCAAAAAAAGAGGCCGCCAAGAGTAGGGGCCACAAGTACAACGAAAATTCAATGGCCGCTTCAAGCAAGGCAACATCCAGCGCACTTTAGTAAACGAGGCCGAACCACACTACCGCGCAAGAAATACTTTCAATGCGCTGCGCGCAGTTTCATCAAGAGCGTCCAGAGGGATGCGGGCCGACCCCTGAACAATCATCATCGCATACGGTTTTGCCAAGGCAGAGGCTTCAGCACACAACTGCAAAGCATCGCCCGATGCGGGAGATTGATTGCGCCAATAATTAATGGCCGCCTCTAATTCTTGAATGGACACAAACATAAAGCCGCCGACTTACTTATCACGCTTGGCAAGCATGGTGCCTCTGCAACGCTTAGCGCCACAACGGCATTCGTAATCTTTTTTCATTTGTTTTGTAACGCGGCCTTCGACATCGAGAGAATAGTCATAAAACAATTCTTCTCCGGGCTTTAAGTCGCGCTTAGCAAAAATAAACACGCGCGGGATATCTTCATATGAGCCCTCTTGTGCTTCGCAATTTGGTTTGCATGAGTGATTGATCCAGCGGGCTGCATTACCATCGCAATTAGCATCAATCACGCGGCCGCTCTCCAAGGAAAAATAGAAGGTGTGATTAGGCTCATCTGGATTGTGTGGATGACGACGCTCAGCCTCTTTCCAACTAATGCGCTCACCCTCGTACTCAATCAAGGCGGCGCCTTTTTTGATGGCAATTTTTGCAAATACGCCCTTACCATGAATAGGGGAGGAGCGAACCACAATAGCGGCACGATTCACCTTAGGCGGCTTCAACTTACTTTTTTTCATGCATCACACATCAAGATTGCGAGCAATCAATGCGTTCTTTTCGATAAAGGCGCGGCGCGGATCAACCTCATCACCCATTAAGGTGGTGAACACCTGATCGGCCACGATCGCATCTTCAATTTGAACGCGCAATAGGGTGCGGGTTGTGGTGTCCATGGTGGTCTCCCACAACTGCTGCGGATTCATTTCACCCAAGCCCTTATAGCGCTGACGGCTCACAACGCGCTCAGCCTCGGACAACAGCCATGCAAAGGCCGCACGAAAATCGACGACCACCTGCTCCTTCTGTGACTTTTCAGGATCGCCGCGGCGAACGCGGGACCCGGGCAAGACTTTTCCGCTCAGGGCGCGGGCCGCAGATGTCAAGCTCTGATAATCATCACCATGAATAAAGTCTGAACTAATAGCGGACAACTTTAGGTTTCCATGGATACGGCGCGACAAGAGGAGGCGGAAACGCTCGGTCCGGTCTTCTTTTTGGACAATCACCTCTGGCGCAAGCGCAAGGGAATCTAAACTTTCTTTGAGGGCCACACGCAGCCGCTCTGCAGACTCTTGAGCGGCCGCCTCAGTATCAAGGTTAAGTGGAATGCCAGCAGCAATCGCTCGCAAAGCGTCTTCATCCATGGTTCGTGACAGGCGATCTACAACCGCCTGTATAACCTGATAATTTCTGGCCAACTCATCCAAGTCGGGCCCCTGTATTAGCCCACCACCAGGAGTTTGTATGGACGCGGACTCCAAAGCAATCTTTAACAATAATTGATTTAATTCGAAATCGTCTTTGATGTACTGTTCATTCTTACCAAACTTCACCTTGTACAGAGGGGGCTGAGCAATATAAATGTGGCCGCGCTCGATCAACTCGGGCATTTGGCGATAAAAGAAAGTCAACAACAAGGTACGAATGTGGCTACCATCAACGTCCGCATCGGTCATGATGATGATGCGGTGATAACGCAACTTGTCTGCCTTGTACTCTTCAATACCAATACCAGTGCCGAGCACAGTGATTAAGGTGACCACCTCTTGGCTAGCAAGCATCTTATCAAAGCGCGCTTTTTCGACGTTCAGAATCTTCCCTTTTAAAGGAAGGATTGCCTGAAAACGGCGATCGCGCCCCTGCTTTGCAGAGCCGCCCGCTGAGTCACCCTCCACAATAAACAATTCGGATTTTTCTGGATTTTTTTCTTGGCAGTCAGCAAGCTTGCCCGGCAAACCCAAGCCATCGAGAACGCCTTTGCGGCGGGTCATGTCGCGCGCCTTACGTGCAGCCTCGCGAGCACGAGCCGCATCAACAATCTTGCCGCATAGGATCTTGGCGTCTGCAGGGCGCTCTTGAAGATAAGCACTTAACGCTTCAGCCACAATTTCCTCTACCGGGCCGCGAACCTCGCTAGACACCAACTTGTCTTTGGTTTGACTAGAGAATTTAGGCTCCGGAACCTTTACCGATAAAACGCATGTAAGTCCCTCGCGCATATCGTCACCGGATATTTCAACTTTGGCTTTTTTTGCAACCTCGTGCTCATCAATGTATTTATTAATTACACGCGTCATCGCGGCGCGTAATCCCGTTAAGTGGGTGCCGCCATCGCGCTGTGGAATGTTATTGGTAAAACACAACACTTGCTCACTAAAGCTGTCATTCCACTGCATTGACACTTCGGCAGTAATTTGTCCGCCGAGGTCCGATGGGCGATTGCCTTCAGCGTAAAAAATATTAGGGTGCAAAACACTCTTGGTTTGATTGATGTATTCAACAAAGCCCTTTACGCCACCGGAGTACGCAAAATCTTCCTCTTGACCAGAGCGCTGGTCAATTAAACGAATGTGAACACCATTGTTTAGGAAAGAAAGTTCGCGAATCCGCTTAACGAGGATTTCATAATGAAACTCCACTTTTCCAAAAATTGTTTCATCGGCCAAGAAGTGAACTTCGGTACCTGTTTTTTCGGTATCACCTGTAATGGATATCGGCGAAGTAGCAACGCCTTGTGCTTCTTCAATATTGCGATTTTGAACAACGCCACGGGCAAACTCCATATAGTGAACTTTGCCGTCACGACGTATGGTTAGCTTTAACCACTTTGAAAGCGCGTTAACGCAACTTACACCAACGCCATGTAGGCCGCCAGAAACCTTGTAACTGTTTTGGTCAAACTTACCACCCGCATGCAACTCGGTCATCACAATTTCAGCTGCACTACGCTTTGGATCATGCTTATCATCAAACTTCACGCCGGTGGGAACGCCACGACCGTTATCAACTATGGATATAGAGTTATCAGTTTGTATAACGACTGTAATTTCAGTGCAATACCCCGCAAGTGCCTCATCAATGGAATTGTCCAAAACCTCAAAAACCAAATGATGCAGACCGGTTCCATCGGACGTGTCGCCGATGTACATCCCAGGACGCTTACGAACCGCCTCCAAACCTTCCAGAATTTGAATGGATGATGCGCCGTACTGCTCTACTGCCTTTATATCTTCAGTCATATTTTTCTAATTTAAATGCGCATTGGCATCACAACGTACTTAAAATCCTCGGAGGCGGGCAGTGTAATCACGGCGCTGCTGTTTGCATCACCTAAGCTAATCTGAATGCGCTCAACCTTAACGTTTGCAAGTACGTCTAGCAAATAACTCACATTGAAGCCAATTTCAACTGAATCACCAGCGTACTCCGTTTCAATATCCTCCTGTGCCTCTTCTTGTTCGGCGTTGGTTGATTGAATCGTAATGCGATTGGGTGATAACGAAAAGCGGACACCTTTAAATTTATCGGTTGTCAGAATGGCAGCTCTTTGTAGGGCCGCCTGGAGGGTCTCACGCGCAACAACCAGTGTATTTTTGTGGCCCTTTGGAATCACCCGTTGGAAGTCGGGGAACTTACCCTCTACCAATTTGGAGATAAGTTCGACATCGCCAAAGTTAAATTTGATTTGATTAGCAGTCAGGCTCACCTCCAATTCCGCATCAGTGTCATCCAACAAGTGTTGACACTCCAGAATTGTTTTGCGAGGAATGATGATTTCCTGATGGCCGCCGCTACCAGAAACCGGCTGCGCCAACTCAATTCGACTGTATGCCAATCGATGACCGTCTGTAGCAACCGCAACAACTTCTTTTCCATCAATAACCAACAACATACCATTGAGATAGTAGCGAATGTCCTGCTGCGCCATTGCGAAATGTACTTGGCTTATAAGCTGCTTGAATGCCTTTTGCGGCATTTTCCAACTTGCCGTCACTTCACCCACAGCCTGCATCACCGGGAACTCTGTGGCGGACAATGTCTGCAGGGTAAAGCGACTCTTTCCGCTTTGAACCACTAATTTTGAGTCTTTTAAATTTAATGATACTGGGCCCTCGGGCAATGCCCGCAGGATATCCAATAACTTACGTGCCGCAACCGTCGTTGTCATGTCGGCATCACCAACACCAAAGTTAGCACTGGTCGCTATCTGGATTTCAATATCGGTAGATACAAACGAAACGCGCTCACCTGTTTTTCTAAACAAGAGATTAGCCAATATGGGAAGGGTGTGTCGACGCTCAACAATGCCGCTTACGATTTGAAGTGGTTTTAATAAACTATCGCGCGATGTATTTATAAGTTGCATTGCTTTTAAATCCTTGTATATATCAAACTAGTAATAGTAATAAGCCCCGTAAAAAACGGTGGATAACCCCTTAAAGACTTACACAACAACTACTTATAACCAAAAAAACCTGTGCACAACTTCGGTATAAATAAAGGATAGATTTGGGATAACTTTTTTAACTAACCCTATTTTTGCATATCAGCATTGTTTTCCCCAATTTATGCACATGAAATCTACCCAGTTACGCACAGACTCATCCACATAGTTATCCACAAGCCGCCTATGCCTTCAACGTCTGCTCAATCACATGAATTTCATGGTTTAGTTGGCTATCGTGGGAGCGCTCTTCTGTAATTTTACGGACTGCGTGCAAGACGGTGGTGTGGTCCCGCCCACCAAACAACTCACCAATTTCTGGGAGACTTTTTTGGGTTAACTCTTTTGCCATAAACATAGCAATTTGGCGAGGCCTCGCAATGTTAGCGGGTCTGCGCTTGGAGTACATATCCGCCACCTTTATGTTGTAAAAATCAGCCACAGATTTTTGGATATTTTCAACAGAAATTTGGCGGTTTTGAATGGATAGCAGGTCTTTCAGGGCGGCACGGGCAACATCAATCGTTACATCCCGACCATGAAAACGCACAAAGGCCAAAATCTTCCGCAATGCGCCCTCAAGTTCGCGCACATTCGAGCGAAGGTGCTTGGCCACAAAAAAAGCAACGTCTTCCGACATTGGGATGCCTTCGGCCGCCGCCTTTTTCATCAAAATAGCTACGCGCATTTCCAACTCGGGCGGCTCGATTGCCACAGTGAGGCCGGAATCAAAGCGTGAGATAAGGCGATCATCAATTCCCGCCATCTCTTTTGGGTAGGTGTCACTGGTAATAATGACCTGCGCACGATTACCCAAAAGGGCCTCAAACGCATAAAAAAACTCTTCTTGTGTGCGCGATTTGCCGCTAAAAAACTGAATATCATCAATCAGCAAAAGGTCAAGGGAGTGGTAATACCGCTTAAAACGATCAAACGCTTTCTGTTGGTATGCCCTTACAACATCGGAAACGTATTGCTCCGCATGGATATAGCGAATGCGGGCATTCGGATTTTCTTTTAAGAGATGGTTGCCAATTGCATGAATTAGGTGGGTCTTGCCCAAACCAACGCCCCCATACAAGAACATGGGGTTGTAAGATGTCCCCGGATTGTGTGCCACCTGAATAGATGCGGCGCGCGCCAGTTGATTTGCCTTACCCGTAACAAAGGTTTCAAAGGTCAACATGGGGTTGAGCTTAGAGTGATCCTCTAATTCAAAGGCGGACGGCTCACCCAACTCAACTTCCGGTGTGGCTTGCAAATAATCTGAGGGAGCCATGTTTGGCCCTTGCGGCCGGACTGTGGGTTGCGGAGCTGCCCCCATTGCCGGAGAAGCAGAGACCCCATCATCCAATACAAAGACCAAAGTATAGGGTTTGCCAAAATAGTTCTGGGCAAGCTCCTGAAAGCGATCAGAAAATGTTTTTTTCGTCCAATCCAGCTTAAATCGGTTTGGAGCGGCTATAGTAAGCAAACACTCACTCTCATCCAGACCGCTTAATTTAAGGGGCTGAATCCAGGTCTTAAATTGTTGTGGAGAAAGCTCACGCAGCAAAGTGGCGGTGGCATGATCCCAAAAGCCTAACGGGCTTAAGGAAGAGAGGGTGGCGTTGTTTTCTAGATTGCTCATTTTCGGAGGGTTGATTGTAGCGATTTTCTAAAGTTATCCACAAGCCATAAGCAGGTGGAAAAGCTGTGGATAAGTTGTGGTCAAACAATAAAAAACCATATAAATCAAGCAACTATGAAAAAATAGCAAAATAAAATAAGGGAAAAACCCAATAAGAGCAGAACTTAGGTTGACCTTTTGGGCGCCACAAAGGAAAATACTTGGCTTTCCCGAGGTCAATCATGAAAAGAACATATCAACCATCCGTAACCCGTCGTAAACGCACCCACGGTTTCCGTGTGCGCATGAAAACGCGTGGCGGCCGTACCGTTTTAAACGCACGTCGCGCCAAAGGCCGTAAACGCCTGGCAGTGTAAGCACACTCGCTTGAATAGCGCACGCATATCCGAATTACTTAAAACGAATCCCAAAACATCAAAACACTGGGGTTTGTATTTAGGGTCTCGCAGTCACGATATAGATGGCGCCCTTGGAATTGCTGTAGCTAAAAAATTGGCCAAACGTGCTGTGGATCGAAATAAGCTCAAACGCTTCATACGAGAAAGCACGCGCCAACCACACAGCGCAATTTTAAAGACCCATGATGTTGTCATCCGACTTAAAAAACCGATTGGCCAAACAACACGAGGTCGATTGCGCTCCATGGAATTTGGCGCATTAAAAGAGCAATTGTCGGAGCTCATTTAAGTGCAGATCATTAACCGCGCAGCAATCGTAATGATCCGGATTTACCAAATCGCATTGAGCCCATTTTTTGGCTCTCAATGCAAGTTCGAGCCGAGTTGTTCTCAATACGCATGCGATTGTTTTAAAGCCCACGGCAGCGCCAAAAGCACCGGATTGATCGTCTGGCGGCTATTGCGTTGCAACCCTTGGAGTCATGGTGGCTATGACCCAGCAATTAACCCAAGCAAGATAAAAGAATAAATACATGGATACGAAAAGAACCATCCTCTGGGCTGTTTTCTCAATCGCAGGACTGCTCCTTTACAACAACTGGTTGGCATACGAGGGCAAGACCCCACTGTTCGGGCCACAAAGCATGAGCAAGCAAGAGGCCGCTCCAGTGAGTGGAGATGAAAAGAAAAGTGACGTGCCCGTATCGACGGCTACCGCCACGAGCACCGCACCAGCACTCGCACCCAAAGCAATTCCAGCGAGCATGGCACAACTGGCAAGCAAAGAACGCTTTACTTTACAAAACGATGTCCTGGTCATTGAAGTTAGCGCAGACGGCGCGAACGTCGTGGGCGCAACTTTATTAAAGGAACTAGAAGCCGATAAGAAACCAATCAAGTTGATGCAGGTAACACCCGGCCATCAGTATTTTGCGCGCTCCGGATTAATTGCTGCTGGCAACGCAGAATTGCCAAATCACACCAGCGAATTCAAATTGCAATCGAGCGGTAAAGATGGATCGGGCCGCCCTTTCTTAGTTGTTGCCAGCGAGCGCAATGGCGTAACCCTTGAAAAAACCTTCATCTTGAATACTGGGAGTTACGTCATTGATGTAATGCACCGCGTAACTAAAAATAATGCCGCAGTAGGCCCACTGGTCTTATATACCGAATTAGTGCGTGATGGAAGCAAGCTGGACGAGAGCGAGTTTTACAGCACATTTACTGGTCCGGCGGTCTATACCAACAAAGAGAAGTTTAATAAGCTTGAATTTACCGATATTGAGAAAAACAAAATCACCATACCAAAGCAGGTGCCTGCTGGTGATCCTGCATGGGTAGCAATGGTGCAGCATTACTATGCGAGCGCATGGATTCCCAGCGATAAATTAAACCGCGATATTTATGCTGGAAAAATTGATACCAATGTGTATCGGGTTGGCATACAAACCCCGCTCGAAGATATTGCGATGGGTAAAACAACCGTTGAGACCGCACGTTTATTTGTAGGTCCGCAACAAGAAAGTACGCTTGAAGCAATTGCACCAGGATTAGAATTGCTTAAGGACTATGGTTACTTAACCATCCTTGCAAAACCCATTTTCTGGACCCTAGAGCGTATTTATGAATATGTACACAATTGGGGCTGGTCGATTGTCATATTGACCTTCTTAATTAAGCTCTTGTTCTACCCGCTATCTGCCGCCAGCTATAAATCAATGGCGCGCATGAAAGAGGTTCAGCCAAAGGTAATGGCGATGCGCGAGGCCAACAAAGGCAACCCACAAAAGATGAACCAAGAAATGATGGCCCTTTACAAGAAGGAAAAAATCAATCCACTTGGCGGCTGTTTACCGATGTTGATTCAGATACCCGTATTTATTTCCTTGTATTGGGTTTTGTTGTCGTCGGTTGAAATTCGCAATGCACCTTGGATACTTTGGATTCATGACTTGGCTGTGCCAGACCCCTATTACATTTTGCCAGTGATCATGGCGGTATCTATGTACGTGCAAACCAAATTGAATCCTACCCCGCCAGATCCAATTCAGGCAAAAGTGATGCTCTATATGCCCATCATTTTTTCTATCATGTTCTTTTTCTTCCCGGCCGGGCTGGTTTTGTACTGGGTGGTGAATAACATATTGTCGATTGCACAGCAGTGGCAGATCAACAAGATGATTATTAAACGAGCAATGTAATACCGTATTCAGCATCAATATGTTAGCAATGGGGCCTGCATCCAGAAAAATCCCCATTGTTGCTATCGCTACCGCGCCTGGCAAAGCCGGCGTGGGCATTATCCGCATCAGTGGCGAGAGCTTGCAAGAGCTTGCTTTTGCCATTACCAATACACGACTGCAGCCCCGCAAAGCCACTCTAGTTGATCTGCGTAACCACGATGGCCGAATTATTGATTCGTGCCTAGCAATTTACTTTTCGGCGCCCCATTCATTTACAGGCGAAGACGTTTTGGAGTTGCAGTGCCATGGCGGACCACAACTCCTCGATTTAGTTATGCAGCGCTGTCTGCAATTGGGCCAAGGGGCTGGTTTAGCAATAGCCGAGCCAGGCGAGTTCTCACTGCGTGCCTTTTTAAATGAAAAAATTGACTTAGCCCAAGCAGAAGCCATTGCCGATCTAATCGATGCGCAATCGCATGCCGCCGTTATGGGCGCTGCGCGCTCGCTGCAGGGCGCGTTCTCAGATGACATTCATCGCTTGGTTCAAGCCTTAACGCAATTGCGCATTTTGGTTGAGTCGACCCTCGATTTCCCAGAAGAAGAAATTGAGTTTTTAGAAAACGCCCATGCGCGCCAACAGTTATCCGACATTCAGGAACACCTGCAACGCTTACTTGGCGCTGCCAAGCAGGGACAGATATTGCGTGACGGTGTACAGCTGGTTTTGGTGGGCGCCCCCAATGTGGGTAAAAGCTCTTTGTTAAATTGCCTGGCCGGCGAAGAGATTGCGATTGTTACTGCGGTAGCTGGAACAACGCGGGACAGGGTAAAGCAAAGCATCACGCTCGATGGCGTGCCAATACATATTATTGACACGGCTGGTCTGCGGCAGACGAGCGATGAAGTCGAGGCAATTGGAATTGAGCGCACCTGGGCATCGATACGCACAGCCGATTTGCTTCTATACATAGAAGCCCCGGATGCGCAAACGGCCGACGAGGCGCTTTATACACAAGTGGTTGCAGCATTGCCTGCTGGTTGTACGTCTTTGCGATTGCTCAATAAAGCGGACTTACTTGGCGCAGCTAATAGTGCCACAGAGCCGGAGACACTTTTTATCTCTGCCAAAACGGGCGCGGGCATTCCAGAGTTAAAAAATGCGATCTTGTCCCGCGTCGGCTGGCAAGCCGGACAAGAGGATGTGCTCATTTCCCGCCAGCGCCACATCGATTGCTTGATGCACGCCGAAGCAGCATTAAACAGGGCTGGCCTCTATTCCTTAGAAGGAAATCGCGCATTAGAGCTGTTTGCGGAAGAGCTCCGTTTGGCGCAAGAGCATCTGGGCCAAATCACCGGCCGCCTATTGCCAGACGATTTGCTCGGAAAAATTTTTAGCCAATTTTGCATCGGAAAATAACGATGCCATTGCCCATTATTTTTTCCGGACATTTCTTCTTGTCCCTGTAAAAACAAGGGCTTGCACCCCATTAAGCGATGAAAAACGCCAGTAGGAAAATGCTAAAATCGTTACATCCAAAATATTAAAAATGCGAGGGCTTTACATGAACCAACCATTAACGCACGATGCTGTTTCAGTTGCTGCGCCAGAGTATGTGAAAAACCAAAAACTCATAGAGTGGGTTGCCGAAGTTGCTGCGCTAACCAAGCCGGACAGCATTCATTGGTGCGATGGTTCGCAAGCCGAATACGACCGACTCTGCGATTTAATGGTGGCCGCTGGTTCATTCAAGCGCCTCAATCCAGCGAAGCGAAAGAACTCCTTTCTGGCAATATCGGATCCTCAAGACGTCGCCCGCGTAGAAGACCGTACTTTTATTTGCTCACAAAATAAGGATGATGCTGGCCCCACAAATAACTGGGTAGCGCCCGACGAAATGCGCGCAACACTGAAGCCCTTGTTTGCGGGCTGCATGCGCGGCAGAACCATGTATGTAGTTCCCTTTTCAATGGGCCCGATTGGCTCGCCGATCGCACACATTGGTGTAGAGCTATCGGACAGCCCCTATGTAGCGATCAATATGCGCATCATGACCCGCATGGGCTGTGCCGTGATTGATCAGCTCGGTAGCGGCGGAGAATTCGTGCCTTGCATTCATACCGTAGGTAAGCCGCTTCAGGCCGGTGAGAAAGATGTTGTCTGGCCCAACAATCCAACCAAATACATTGTCCATTACCCCGAGACCCGTGAGATCTGGTCTTTTGGTTCGGGTTATGGCGGCAATGCCTTGCTAGGTAAAAAATGCTTTGCCTTACGCATTGCATCTACCATGGGACGAGACCAGGGCTGGTTTGCAGAGCACATGCTCATTCTTGGCGTTACCTCTCCACAAGGAAAGAAATACCACATTGCGGCCGCATTCCCTTCGGCGTGTGGCAAAACCAACTTCTCCATGATGATTCCACCCAAAGGATTTGAGGGCTGGAAAGTGACCACCATCGGTGACGACATCGCCTGGATTAAGCCCCGTAAAGATGCTGCTACCGGCAAAACGCGTTTTTATGCCATCAATCCAGAGTCGGGTTACTTCGGTGTTGCACCAGGAACTAACCTTAAAACAAATCCCAATTGCATCGACTCACTAAATCAAGACGTCATTTTCACCAATGTGGCCCTGACCGATGACGGCGACGTGTGGTGGGAAGGTTTGACCGAAACGCCACCAGCGCATTTAATCGACTGGCAAGGAAAAGATTGGACTCCAGCAGATGGGGCGGCTGGCAGAAAAGCCGCCCACCCCAATTCCCGTTTCACCATGGCGGCAACCAATAATCCAGCCGTTGACCCTAACTGGAACGATCCAGACGGCGTGCCGATTGATGCCTTCTTGTTTGGTGGTCG
>CALRRC020000005.1:0-10445 GCA_943370515.1 Erythrobacter sanguineus
AGGTCAAATCGCCAACTGGGGTACCTACTTCGGCAGACAGCTGCTGCAAGGATCCTTTCGAAGGAATCAGGGCACTATCTCGACCATCGCGCGCCCACGCCGCCGTTACTGGGATGTTATAGGTTTGCAATCGCCCCGGAACCGGGGTGCCAAAATCCTGAACGTATTGCTGGTAGGGCAATGGCGTATTGGTTGTCGCATAAATCGAGAAAATTTCAATGCCAGTACCAAAGAAAACGCGATCAACCTCGGTGTAAGGGACACCAAATTTAATATTAGAGCCAACGGTCTTGATTTGGTAATCGGGATCGCCAACGTAGTAAAGCGGCTTGGATGAGCGGTAGTAGAGATCGGTATAGCGACTAATGCCGTCATCCGTAAAATAAGGATCAAATTGCGACAGGGTTAAGTTCTGATTAATCTTGCCTAAGGAGAAATTAAGGCCAATTGCAGTTCCTGTTCCGAAAGCATTCTCTTGATTGATGCCCGCAGACAAAATCAATTTTTCGGTTGATGAGAAGCCAGCACCAATATTAATGGCGCCCGTGGGCTTTTCTTTTACGGCGACGCTGACATCAACCTGATCGGGTGATCCTGGTACATCGACAGTAGAAATGTCGGTTTCAGTAAAATAACCTAAGCGCCCAATACGCTCTTTTGAGAGTCGAATCTTATCGCTATCAAACCAGGAACTTTCAAATTGGCGCATCTCACGCCGCACCACCACATCGCGGGTCTTTGCATTGCCAGTGATATTGACTTGGCGGACGTAAACGCGCCGACCGGGATCAACCACCATTGTGATGTCAACCTCAGCCAAATCACGGCGAATGTCGGGCTGAGGATTAATCGACGCGAAGGCATAGCCATAGGAGCCTAAAATCTCCGCAATTGCTTTATTTGTTTGCGCCAACTTTGCTGAAGAAAAGGTGTCGCCTGCCTTCAGAGCCAAGACTTGTTTTAGCTCTGCTTCTTTTCCAAGCAACTCGCCAGCCAGACGCATGTTCTTAACTGTGAATTTCTTGCCTTCACTAATACTGATCGTAAGAAAAATGCCCTTCTTGTCTGGCGTGATGGAAACCTGGGTGGAATCAATCACAAACTCCAGATAGCCCCGGTTCAAATAATAGGAACGAATGTTTTCTAGATCGGCTGTGAGTTTTTGCTTGGAGTACAGATTGTCTTTGCTGTACCAAGAGAGCCAGCCGCCGGTCTTTAACTGCATCTCACCTAAGAGCGTGCTTTCACTAAACACTTTATTGCCGATGAAATTAATCTCTTGGATCTTAGCGACAGGGCCTTCATCTATGTTAAAAAAAATGGCAACTTGATTGCGCTCAACTGGAGTAACGGTGGCAACCACCTCAGCAGCGTAAAGGCCTTTGCTAACGTATTGGCGCTTTAGTTCCTGCTCCGCTTTATCAATCAGCGCCTTGTCGTAAAACCGAGCCTCCGCAACCCCAACAGCCCTGAGGGATTTACGCACTACCTCTTGGTCGAATTCTTTCATTCCCGTAAATTCGATACGGGAAATCGTTGGGCGCTCTTCGACGATGACGATTAAGACATTGCCTTGCGCCTGAATTTGCACATCGCGGAAAAAGCCGGTGCTGTACAGGGCTTTAATGGATTCGGCGCCTTTTGCCTGAGTAAAGGTCTCCCCCACCTGAATCGGCAAATAACTAAAGACGGTGCCTGGCTCAACCCGCTGCAGACCCTCCACCCGAATGTCTTTCACCACAAAGTTCTCGGCAGCCTGTAATGGCATGGCAAAACTGGTCAACAAAACAAAGCTTGCTTGAATCAGCAGTCGGAGACTAAATCGAGGGGCTAGTAAGGACAAATTCAAGATAAGAAATACCGTTGTAAGTCATTAAATAAAGCAAAAAGTGTTAACGAAATCAACAAGATAAAGCTAAATTTATGAAGCCATTCTTGCACTGAAATCGGTAACCGTTTTCCGGATACCAACTCCCATGCATCATACAGGAGCTGACCCCCATCGAGCATGGGGATTGGGATCAAATTCAGAAGGCCAATGCTGATGCTCATGAGGGCCAAAAAGCCAAAAAAAGCTTGCCACCCCACTTGTGCCGACTTGCCCGCCATATCGGCAATGCTTAAGGGCCCACCCAGCTGGTTTAAGGAGGTTTCTCCGGTAACTAGACCCAGCATTAACTTGGTTGAAACCACGGTAATCAGCCAAACCCGCTCGCTCGCATACATCAGCGCATCTATTGGGCCTAAACGCAGCATCACCATCTCCTCCGGCTTGGCGATTGCCGGCCGAATACCTAAGGCTTGAAGCGGGTCTTGCTTGGGCTGAACCTGTGGCAAGGCCTCTGCAGGAAATGGCACCGCAATCCGGCCGCCGCTAGGGCTGGTCAGCTCCAAAACAAAGCCCTTTTCGCCCGTAATGGCATCCAGCAGCTGCCAGCGCAATTGATTCCAACTAATCACCGGCTCAAAATCGGCTGATGCAGCATCAATATCCCGCCAACCCGTGACCAAGTCACCCGCAACCAATCCCGCCTTTGCAGCAACCGATACCTCGGGCGGAGCCTGCAGGCGTGCCGGTAATTGGACTGCGCCGGCAAGGTAAATGATCATCAAAAAAGCAATCGCCAAAATGAAGTTGGCCAGCGGCCCGGCGGCCACAATAAAGGAGCGTTGCCAGAGCGGCTTGCGATCAAAGGCATTCGCTTCGTTTGCTACATCAATCTGCTGTTCTGGATCGCGACCATCGAGTAATTTGACATAGCCGCCCAGCGGAATCGAGCCAATCACCCATTCGGTTTTATTTTGGCTGGTAAAGCGAAATAAGGGCTTACCAAAACCAATGGCAAATCGCAGTACTCGCACCCCGCACATGCGCGCTGCCGCATAGTGGCCGTACTCATGAAAGCCCACCAAAATCCCGATCGTGACAATAAAGGTAAAAAGAGTAATAAATCCTTGCACGAATACCTCTATGTGTTGGCTAATGTGGAAACCAACTGCGCTGCAACTTGGCGCGCCTGCGTATCCGCGCCCAGCACAATCTCAATGGAACTGGCAGGAACAGATTGAATGGCGGAGAGTGTTTCGCGAACCACGCTAGCGATCTGCAAATATGGCAAGCGCTGCTCTAAAAATGCCGCGACTGCTACTTCATTGGCGGCATTCAGAATGGCTGGAGCGGTGCCGCCTGCTTTTGCTGCCTCAAAGGCCAGTGCCAGGCACGGGAAACGTTCAAAATCAGGCTCTGAAAAATGAAGGTTTGCCATCTGCGCTAAATTCAATGGCGGCACACCAGCATCGATGCGATCAGGCCAGGCCAAGCCATAGGCAATCGGGGTGCGCATGTCCGGCTGACCCAATTGCGCAATCACCGAACCATCGCGATAACGCACCATCGAATGCACTACGCTCTGCGGATGAATCAATACCCGTATTTGATTTAAAGGTAGACCAAACAACCAGTGGGCCTCAATGACCTCTAAGCCTTTATTCATCATGGTTGCTGAATCGACCGAGATCTTACGTCCCATTACCCAATTAGGATGTGCGCACGCCTCATCGGGCGTAATGGTTTTGAGGGCATCCAGACTCTTCTCGCGAAATGGACCGCCCGATGCAGTCAACCATAACTCCTCGACGCCAAAATGGTCACGCGTATTGCCATTCGATGTGGAGCCAAACCGATCTGGCAAGCATTGGAAAATCGCGTTGTGCTCGCTATCAATTGGCAATAGCTCTGCGCCACCCGCCTTGACTGCGCTCATGAATAGATCGCCCGACATTACAAGGGCTTCTTTATTGGCCAGCAGAATGCGTTTACCTGCTTGTGCCGCAGCCAAGGTAGGCGCTAAACCAGCAGCACCGACAATTGCTGCCATCACGGTATCGCAGTCCGACTCCAGAACAGCAGTGAGCAATGCTTCTGGGCCGAAGAGGATCGTCAGTTGACCGCTCTTTTCTGCAAGCAATTGCTTTAACTGTGCCGCGCCAGCAGCATCGGCTACCACGGCAATGCGGGGCTTAAACTCCAGACACTGCTCTGCCAAGCGCTCGACCTGCTGACCTGCCGTTAGCGCCACTACCTGAAAGCGATCGGGATGCGCCCGAATCACATCGAGGGTATTGACGCCGATTGATCCAGTCGAGCCCAGTACCGCAACGCGGCGGCGTAAAGAAGAATTACTAGAGCTAGTCATTTTAAGAGTCCAACCAGTAATACGACGATGGGCATGGTTGGTAACAGCGCATCGATGCGATCGAGAACACCGCCATGCCCCGGCAGCAAATGACTACTGTCCTTTACTCCGGACAGTCGTTTGAGCTGCGATTCAAACAAATCGCCGACAATGCTGAGGGCCGTTAAGCTGATCACCAATAAAAACATCGGCAGCCATCCCCAACTGACTGCAAAGGCACCAAAGATCGTTGCCGTTGGAGGTAAGTACAAAGCGCATAGGGTCGCAAACAAACAGCAGAGCACGATCCCACCTAAAGCACCTTCAACCGTTTTGCCCGGACTTAACTGAGGCGCTAGGCGACGACGTCCAAAGGCTTTACCAACAAAATAAGCGCCAATATCCGCAACCCAAACCAACGCCATTGCGGTGAGCAGCCACAGCAAACCCATTTCTCGCAAGAACACCAAAGCAAACCAGGTGGCGGGCAAGACGATTAAACCCAACACAGCCAAAAAGAATTGCCACTTCGATAGCATTAGCTGGGTACCTCGCGACATGATGAGTGGCGCCCCAACGATCCAAAACACCATGGCCACTAAAAGTAGTGCGATGTCGATGTCCACATTGGAAAAGAAAAGCAAGGCTGCAATTGCAATGAAACACAGGCTGGCATAGATCAAAGCTGCCCTAGTAGCGCCAGGCGCAATCAAGCGACTCCATTCCCAGGCAGCCAAGATAATCATGACAAGGAAAAGGACATTGATGTAGATCGGCGGCAATAGAAACAGAATCGGTAAAAAAACTGCCAGTAAAACAGTTGCAGTAATTACCCGGGTTTTGAGCATAGGGTCGCTTAAGCGGAGGCAGAGAGAGTTTCTGAAGCAAGTTGTGCGCTGGTGCGGCCAAAGCGTCGTTCGCGCTGACTAAACCAATCAAACGCAGCTTGTAAATCGGTCGCAGTAAAGTCTGGCCACAGCGTATCGGTAAAGTACAACTCGGTATAGGCTAATTGCCAAAGCAAGAAGTTGCTCACCCGTTGCTCACCCCCGGTACGAATAAACAAATCCGGTTCGGGTGCGTAGGCCATCGATAAATACGGCTGCAGAAGGTCTTCCGATACTGCATTGGCTTCGATATTCGGATTGGCACGCAACATTGCGCGCGTTGCTTGCAAGATATCCCAGCGGCCGCCGTAATTCGCGGCGATCGTCAAGGTGAGGTCTTTGCAGTGTGCAGTCTTTTCTTCGGAGAAGGCAATCATCTCTTGAATCGATTGATCGAATTGAGTTAAATCGCCAATCAGGCGCAACTGAATCCCATTCTCTGCCAAGCGTCCCACTTCACCCCGCAAGGATTTGAGAAACAGCTTCATTAAAAAGCCAACTTCCTCTGGCGGGCGACGCCAATTCTCGGAACTAAAGGCAAACACCGTAAGAAATTCCACGCCCTGGCGGCGGCACTCTTCGACCACCTTTCGGACCGCACCCAAACCTTCTGAATGACCCGCGACGCGCGGCATGTGGCGCTTGCTGGCCCAACGTCCATTGCCATCCATGATGATCGCCACATGGCGCGGCACCGCCCTTACTTCGGGGATTTCAATTGTTGAGCTGGTGTGTTTAACCATGGACTTTGTAAAGTAAGAATCGTGACAGCAACTACACCGTCATGATTTCCTTTTCTTTATCAACCACAATTTTGTCGATGTCGATGACTGCCTTATCTGTCATCTTCTGAATGTCATCGGTAGCGCGGCGCTCTTCGTCCTCGGAGATTTCCTTATCTTTCGTCAGGCGTTTTAAATGCTCATTGGCATCCCGGCGTAAATTACGCACCGCAATCTTTGCGTCTTCACCTTCACTTTTGACGAGCTTGGTTAACTCACGGCGACGCTCTTCTGTCAGGGCTGGCATCGGTACTCGAATAATCGTTCCTTGCGACGCCGGGTTTAAACCCAGGTCAGAATCCCGAATGGCTTTTTCAATCACCGCCACCATGGTTTTTTCGAAGGGCTGAACATTAATCGTGCGTGCGTCTGCCAAGCCCAAATTAGCAACCTGACTCAACGGTGTTGGATTGCCGTAGTAATCAACCTGAATGTGCTCCAAGATGCCGGGGTTAGCACGGCCTGAACGAATTTTTGCCAGTCCACTCTTTAAGGACTCAAGCGACTTTTGCATCTTTTGTTCAGTCGTGTTTTTGATTTCAACTGCAGACATGCTGTTCTCCTATTAGACGTGCACCAAGGTGCCTTCGGACTCGCCCTGCACTACACGCAGCAAGGCTCCCGGTTTTAAGATTGAAAATACTTTAATCGGCAACTTGCGATCGCGGCATAAGGCAAATGCAGTGGCATCCATTACTTGTAGGTTTTGAATAATCGCTTCATCAAAGGTAATGGAGTCGTAGCGTGTCGCGCTCGCATCTTTATTGGGATCGCTGCTGTAAATACCATCCACCTTGGTAGCTTTGAGCATGATGTCAACGCCCATCTCGGCACCACGCAATGCCGCAGCGGTATCGGTCGTAAAAAAGGGATTGCCGGTACCGGCAGCAAAAATCACTACCTTGCCTTCGCTCATCGCCCGAATGGCCCGTGGACGAATGTAGGGCTCAACCACTTGGTCCATGCGCAAAGCCGATTGCACTCTAGCCTCTACACCCTTCTGACGCAAGGCATCCTGCAAGGCTAAGGAATTCATCATAGTGGCTAACATACCCATGTAGTCTGCTGTAGCGCGGTCCATTCCGGCAGCACCACCCGCAACACCGCGGAAAATATTACCGCCGCCAATCACAATCGCCAACTCAATCCCTAGACGAACCACCTCGGTGATTTCGGCAACCATGGAGTCGATGGTGGTTGGGTTGATGCCAAAAGCATCTTCACCCATTAACGCTTCACCAGAAAGTTTTAGGAGTACGCGCTTGTATGCTGGCATGGTCGTTTATTCTGCTTAGGTTATTGATTTATATGTATTTTTTAATGGTTGATTTCCATTATAAAGGGCAAAGAAAAGGGCGTAGAAACTTTCGCTTCCACGCCCTGTTCGGGTACTAAACCAAATTAATACAAGGGCTTAATGACCCCCCTGCATTTAAAAGGTCATTTATGCGCTTGCTTTTGCTGCAGCAACCTGAGCAGCCACTTCCGCAGCGAAGTCATCCTGGCGCTTTTCGATGCCCTCGCCTACGATGAACATCGTGAAAGACTTAATCGTTGTATTTGCGGCCTTGAGCATTTGCTCGACAGTTTGCTTATCGTTTTTCACGAAAGCTTGATTCAAAAGCGATACCTCTTTCAGGTACTTTTGCACCGAGCCCTCAACCATCTTGGCAACGATATCGGCAGGCTTGCCGGATTCGGCTGCTTTTTGCTCTGCAATATTGCGCTCAGTCGCAATGTTTTCTGCTGGAACATCCGCAGTAGACAAGGCAACAGGCTTCATAGCAGCGATATGCATCGCAACGTCTTTCGCAGCTGTTTCATCGCCAGTGAACTCCACCATCACACCAATGCGGGTTCCATGCAAATAGGAAACCAATTTGCTGTCGCCAGCAAAACGCTTAAAGCGCCGTGGGGTAATGTTTTCACCAATACGACCAATTAACTTGGTGCGAACGGCTTCAACGGTTTCACCTTCGAGTGGCAATGCAGCCAAGGCAGCCACGTCCGCTGGATTGCTATTGGCAATCAGTTTGGCACAGTTGCCCGAAAACGCCAAGAAGTCATCGTTCTTCGACACAAAGTCGGTTTCGCAATTGACTTCAATTAAGGCGCCGGTCGTGCCATTAATAAAAGCAGCTACGACACCTTCAGCGGTAACACGGGAAGCAGCTTTGCTGGCTTTGCTACCCAGCTTTACCCGCAGAATTTCTTCGGCTTTAGCCATATCGCCATCAGCCTCGGTCAATGCTTTTTTACACTCCATCATCGGAGCATCGGTTTTGGCGCGCAGATCGCCAACCATTGCAGCGGTAATTGCAGCCATTACTCAGCCTTCCCTTCTTCAACGAACTCTTCTTCGCCTTCTTTAACGGCAGTCAAAATCTCTTGCACTGCATTGGCTTTGCCTTCCAAGATGGCATCAGCAATACCACGTGCATACAGCGTTACCGCTTTGCTGGAGTCATCGTTACCTGGAATGATGTAATCCACGCCTTCAGGGGAGTGGTTGGTATCCACAACTGCGATGACTGGAATGCCTAATTTCTTGGCTTCGGTAATCGCAATTTTGTGATAGCCGACGTCCACGACGAAAATCGCATCAGGTACGCCATTCAGATCCTGAATGCCGCCCAAGGCTTTTTGTAATTTGTCGAGGTCACGGTCATTGGTAAGAGCTTCCTTCTTGGAAAGCTTTTCCCAATCGCCCGCTTCTTTTGCAACCGCCATGTCCTTCAGACGCTTTAGTGAGCCTTTAACGGTTTTGAAGTTAGTGAGGGTGCCACCGAGCCAGCGGCTATCGATGTATGGCATACCTGCACGTGCTGCCTCTTCGGCGATGATCTCGCGCGATTGGCGCTTGGTACCAACAAACAAAATGGTGCCGCGATTGGCTGCAATTTGTTTTGCCACTTTCAGGGCTTCCTGAAACATGGGCAATGTTTTTTCCAAATTGATGATGTGAATTTTATTGCGATGGCCAAAAATATAAGGGGCCATCTTGGGGGACCAGAAACGTGTTTGGTGGCCAAAATGGCAACCGGCTTCCAGCATCTGACGCATAGTCACTGACATAACATTCTCCTAAGGGTTTGATCTAAGGTTAGGTCCTAGCTGCACTAAAAAGTGCCACCCTGGAAGGCCTAACCCGCAATTTCGGTTCACTCAATTGCATCGCGTGGACGCCATCGAATCAACCGATCCTGAAATTATAGCTTACATATCAATTAACTAGGGCGTCCTGGCTTACTCAGACCCACTGCTTAAAAGCACCTGAAATCCCCCTGGATTGCCCATAAAACCGCCAAGTCGTTGATAATAAAAGCATGAATAGTGTATTTACCGACGAAAACGACATCCAAGGGATGCGTGAAGCGGGCCGGCTGGCCAGCGAAGTACTAGACCACGTGGCACCTTTTGTACAGCCTGGCATCAGCACAGGCGAGCTGGATCGCATTTGCCATACCTATATGCGCGATGTGCAAAAAACCATTCCCGCACCACTCAACTACCAACCGCCAGGATATCCCCCCTTTCCGGCCTCGATCTGCACCTCGGTGAATGACGTCATTTGCCATGGCATCCCCGGCGACAAAATCTTGAAATCCGGTGATGTAGTTAATCTCGACATTACCGTGATCACCCCTGCTGGCTACTTTGGGGATACGAGTCGCATGTTTATGGTGGGCGAGCCATCGGTATTAGCAAAACGGTTAACTCAAATTACATTTGAATGCATGTGGCTTGGCATCGCTCAAGTGAAGCCAGGCGCGCGCCTCGGTGACATTGGGCACGTCATCCAAACCCATGCTGAAAAAGCCGGCTACTCGATTGTGCGGGAGTACTGTGGTCATGGCATCGGTAAAGTCTTTCATCAAGATCCGCAAATTCTGCATTACGGCAGGCCAGGCACTGGCGAAACATTAGAAGCCGGCATGACCTTCACCATTGAGCCCATGATCAATGCTGGTAAACGCGATATTCGCACAATGCCAGATCAATGGACTGTCAAAACCAAAGACCGTAGCCTCTCAGCGCAGTGGGAACACACCCTACTCGTGACCCACAAGGGCGTCGAAGTCCTAACCTGGTCCGAAGGCAGCAACCCGCCCCCCGAATGCGTTGCCGGCTTGCATTTCCGCCCCAGCGCATAGATCGCCCTCGAAAACGACATACACCCATTCATGCTTACGGCCACACGAAAGCAAGTTGTAATCAGCAATGGGGCCGAGTTGCGTAGTGCGCGTGAAGCAGCGTATGCGGAGTTTCAGGCCCACCAAGGCGTCGATAAACTAAGCAAACAACTGAGCAATATGAGTGACGTGCTGCTCATGAATTTATGGTCGCAATGCCAATTGCATGACGATGCCGCTCTGCTTGCGGTTGGTGGCTATGGCCGCAGCGAACTCTTCCCCTACTCCGACGTCGACATCTTAATTTTGCTGCCTGACGACGAGTCAGAAAAATTATCTGCTCGCGTAGAGCAATTCATTGCGAAATGCTGGGATGCCGGGGTTGAAATTGGCTCGTCTGTACGCAATAGTGCCGAATGCTTATCGGAAGCGGCCCAGGACATTACGGTGCGTACGTCTTTATTGGAG
>CALRRC020000006.1:0-10136 GCA_943370515.1 Erythrobacter sanguineus
CTTTGGATAAATTGGAATTACCCACCACAAAGGTCGCGGTTGCCTCATGCACGCCATAGGCATAGAGTTCTTGCGCGCTAGGCGCCCGTTGCGAGACTGTATACGCGGCACCCAAACCATAGCCATCGACTAAGTTCCATAGGCCGCCTGCAGAGTACGACATCAAATTGAAATTACGATTTTCTGCGGTTGGTGTAATAGATGCCGGGGTTGTTGCATTGGGTTCATAGATCGTTGCCGTGTTGGGATTTTGACTAACATTGTCATAGCGCAATCCCACATTTGCCTGCAGCGCACCCCAGCGACCTTCCTCAATCCAATAGAGGGCATTGGAGTTGGTTTTAGTTGAGGGAACAATGGCATAGCTACCGCTCGCTAAATCAGTTGCTTCGAGCGAAGCGCGTGTAACTTGCGCGCCAATATTGCCTTTCCATCCCATGAAATTCTTATGCGATAAATCCAGGCGAGCTTCATTGGCGATGTTTTTCCACAGCGCAGCAGCAACGCCATCGGGCCCGAATTCAGTATGGTTGTAATTGCTATTGGCTGCACTGAACTTGATTGCAGAAAAGTTTCCAAATGGGTCGCGCGTCTCATGCTGGAAGTCATAGCGATTTTGCGATTGGTTAATCGCGCCGCCCTCGGGCGTTGGTATGCCGTAGTTATTGTTTAAGCGCTCAATCGATATGCCGGTATAGCCTGACTTGCCAATGTAGGAGGCGCCCAAACCCAAATTATTTTGATTGTTAAACGAATTGGGTAGCTTACCCGTGTAGTTGGTAGCTGAGCCACCTTCCGGTGGAACGGTCCAGCCGCCCGCAGGCTGGCCTTGGGATTGGGTTGAGCTACCTGGAAAGCGGTAGTTTTGCGCATTGTTGATGGCGGTATCCAAGTGCAATGCAATGGAGCCAACCGATCCTTCCAATACGCCGGATGCTGCTCTGCCATTGTTAACGGTTTCATAACTGGTGTTCGCTACGCCCGATACTTGCTCTGGCAATGTAGTGTGAATGCGTTCATTCACCACATTGACTAGGCCACCACTCGAGCCTGAGCCGTACTTTAAGGCAGCAGCTCCACGTAAGATTTCAATTTGTTGTGCATTTTGCAATGGCGTTGCTACGGCGTGATCGGCCGAGATGCTCGACACATCACCTACCGAGAGACCGTTTTGCAAAATCTGTACGCGCGCACCCTCTAAGCCCCGAATAACTGGGCGGGAAGAACCAACTCCATAACCGGTTGCTGAAACCCCAAGCTCGTTGCCTAAGGTTGCTCCTAAAGTAGTGCCGAGCTTATCAAGCAGCTCATTGCCTTGCAGAATTTTGGTGGGCGTCAGAATGCTGAGATTGCTTTCTTGCGATCCCGTTGCTTCAATTTGCAGATTGGGATTGTTGCTGCTTTGGGCGTAGGCAATCACAGAAAAAGATACAGTCAGTGTCGCGCTTAGGCTGACTGATTTAAATAAGTCCAATGCATGACGCTTCGCTAAAAGCGATCGAGAATTCATCTTCATAAAAAGCTCCAATTGCGCCACGGCATTGCAGTGGCGAAACAATACATGGCAGACAATAGCTGCCGCTTAGGGGTTTACAACTGGAGGGATTGCGGCGGAGCGCGGGATTGGTAGTGGCTTAAAACTGCGCCAGTATTAAAAACGGCGCTATAGATAATCGGTTCGGTCGCCAGTGCTTGAACAGCAGTGATAGCTATGCCAGCGCTTGAAACAAAACCGGCTAAGGTCAGTGCATCAAACAGCAAACAATTAGCATTAATGTGATCTGTATGGGATGCCTCTGCATGGTGATGTGCATCGCAGTCATCATGCTCAAGGGCTAATTCAGATAAACCAAGTTGGGCTAGTTGAGACTGACCGGTATGAGGGTGAGCAATGCTGTGTTGATAGCCCAGCCAGTGGGTGCCCAAGAGGCTGACAGTGAGGAAAGCAATTGCTAGACAAGCCCGAGCAGGACGCTGGATTTGAGTGGCAAAAAAGGCTTTCATAGGGGCAAATGGTACAGGAAATGGCTAGAGCGCCCAATACTGTGTAAAATAGCAATTCCGTCGGAGTGTAGCGCAGCCTGGTAGCGCACCTGCTTTGGGAGCAGGGGGTCCAAGGTTCGAATCCTTGTACTCCGACCACTTTTCTTTCCCATGTTGCCTAACGTTTTAGGTTCAACCCGTCCCTGCTTACTGCGCTGCTTTTTTGGCCCGCAAGAACAGCAGTGCAATTACACCCACGAGCATCACATAGAGCGAAATCGTCACCGCACCTTTGCTGTGCGCATACGCAAAGCTCGAGTAGGCCAAATACGCACAGGAAGCGCAAAACACCATCGGCGTTAGGGGGTAGAGTGGAACGCTAAATTCCCGCTTGGTATGGGGGTGCTTAAAACGCAGAATAAATACCGAGATTCCAACGAGGAAGAGGAAGCTCCAAAATACCGGGGCTGTAAATTCCACCATCGCCTCAAAGCCATCCGACTGCAGGGCCCCAAAGCAAACCAGTGCAACGCAGATAATGCCTTGCACTAAATACGCCAAACTCGGCGATCCACGCTTGGCTTCCCAGCGGCCCATAAAGCGCAAGCCATACCAATCTTCACCCATGGCAAAGTTGGTGCGTGCGCCCACAATCATGGTGGCATTAATACTGGTAAGTGCGGCAACCGCCACAAAAAGGCCGAGGAGTTTTTCACCGACTGGACCAAAGGCTAGGCCGAGTAAATCGGCAGGTGCTGCCTTGCTGCTTGCCAGCTGCTGCATACCCAAGCCGCTGATCAAGGCCCAATTGACTAGCAAGTAAATAATGGTGATGAGCAAGAGACTAAAGACGATGACGTAGACCACTGTCTTGCTGCCACCCTTTACCTCAGCCGAAATGTAAGCAGACTCATTCCAGCCGCCAAAGGTGAGCAGTACAAACACCATGGCAAGGCCTAGCAAACCCAGCGGTGGCGTGCTTGAGAAAAAGGCTGCATGTTCCACAGCAGGCAATGGGGCGCCCATGAGTCCAAATCCAGCCACAATGATGGCCAGCAGACCTGCCACTTCTAATACGGTGAGTAGGGTTTGGACTTTCGATGACGCATGGATACCGATCAGATTAACTAGAGTTAAACCAATCACAATCAATAGGGCCCAAATAACCGAAGAGTAAGCACCTAAAGGCAAAACCTTGGTCATGTAATCGCCAAACACAAAAGCGAGCAAAGCGATTGAGCCAGTATTAATTACCGTCGCTTTAGCCCAGCCATATAAAAAAGAGGCATTTTTGCCATAAGCCTTGAGTAAGAAGTGATAGTCGCCGCCGGCATGGGGGTAGGTGGTAGCGAGCTCGGCATAACAGAGCGCGCCAGCCATCGAAATCACAGAGCCGATGATCCAAACGCTCATCATCCAGCCGATGTCACCGGTAATGCCGGCCACCATCGATGGGGTCTTAAATATACCCGCGCCAATCACAATGCCAACAATGATGGCAATTGCACCGGTGCGCGAGAGCAGGCGCTCCGGCACCGTGTTGGCGGGGTTATTCATGAACTAGATTAGACAGCTGAATACGCAGGGCAGTACTTAACGGCGTACGCCGGTAAATTCATTCTGAACATAGCCGCCCTTATCGTCACCTTTCAGAGTGTTGCCATTCACCGTGACTTGCGCTGTCCGGAAATTACCATTGCGGTCTTTGTAGCTAAATTCTAGCTTGGTGCCCGTTAGTTTGGCATTGAGTAAAGGCTGGCTTCTGCGATCAATCATTACGCTGCCACCAATGCGCTGATAGTGCTGTGAAAGACTTAAGGTGGCGGGGCCTTGGGCATCAAAGTTGGTTAGAGTCCATTCGCCAGCAACGTTGGCAGGCACCACCCAGAAATAGCCTTTGGCTGGACTATCAATTTCAGCATCGGCTTCCCAATCACCCATCGTGAAGGCATGCGACACAACGCGTGTACCAGGCTTCATTTTGAGGATAGTAGGGCGCAGCTTCAGGTTAAGCTCAGGAAGGAGATACATGGTGACAACCGTCGCCTTGGAGAAGTCCTCTTTAAAGATATCGCCCTGAATAATTTTGACTTGCTTTGAGACACCTGCGCGCTGCGCATTACGCTGACCAAGGGCTGCCATCTCAGGATTAAATTCAATACCAACTGCAGTTGCGCCAAATTGCTTTGCGGCTGCAATCGCAATCTTGCCATCACCAGCTCCCAGGTCATAGACCAAATCGGATGGACCGACTTTGGCAATCTTGAGCATATTCGTAACCAGTTCGTCGCCCGTTGGTACCCAGATCACATCTTTACCCTCTTGGCCAACGCTGGGTTTGTATTTATCGTCACCGCCTTCAGGGAGCGCCTGAGCGCTGGCACTCACAGCAAATAGCATAGAAAGGGTAAAAAGGAGTCGTTGTACGTTCTTCATAGTGGACTTAAGGGCTTTTAATGGGTTGAATGAAATAACCTTACGATCATAAATTAAATCAATAAAAAGCCCTAAAAAAGCCCCAAAACCGTAAACCATGTCTATTAGAATAGGGCTTGCAGAAGCATACTGCCCATAGCTCAGCTGGATAGAGCAACGCCCTTCTAAGGCGTAGGTCGCACGTTCGAATCGTGCTGGGCAGGCCAAATGAAAGGTAAAACGACTTTATAACGGGCAGGCAAGTTAATTACTTAACCAGCAAAAGCAAGCTATGCATGATTCCCTGAAGAAAATTAAAGCAACCCTAGAGTCCACGCCGGAGTCTTCTAAGCTGTTATCAGGAACGGACCCAATTAGGTCAATCCAGGCAAAAGAGCTAAAAAATGAGTCTTTAAAGCAAACTGACACTAACCTTGCGCCAAAGCAAGCAGGGAGGGATTGGTGGTGGTGTGATGATGTCTAAATCTCAGCAATTACAAAACCGCGGCAAGCGCTTCAAAATCGTACAAATTCGTAAAACTTTAAAATAAGCCTACCACCTTGCCGTCGATTAGATCAATCTTATCGGCCGATGGCACTTTTGGCAGGCCCGGCATGGTCATGATGTCACCACAAACCATCACTACAAACTGAGCGCCAGCCGCAAGACGAACTTCACGGATATTAATTACATGATTATTGGGAGCGCCGCGTAGCTTGGCATCAGTTGAGAACGAACTTTGTGTCTTGGCAACGCATACTGGATAGTGGCCATAGCCTTGCTCTTGTAAGCCTTGGATCTGCGCTCTAATTTTAGAGTCTGCGGTTACCTCACTTGCACGGTAGACCTTCTTCGCAATGTGATTCATTTTATCCCATAATGAGTCAGACTCTTCATAGACAAACTGCATTTTGGAAGGGGAGTCACAGAGCTGCACCACAATCTTAGCTAGCTCCTCCGCACCTTTGCCGCCATGGGACCAATGCGAAGCAATCACCACGTTTACATCGAGTTTCTCCATTCGTTTCTTAATGAGATCAATCTCCGCAGGCGTATCATTTAAGAACTGATTGATGGAAACCACGCACGGTATTTGATAGACCTGTGTGATGTTCTCCACATGGCGTTCTAGATTCACAAGGCCTTTCTCAAGGGCAGAGAGATTCTCTTTGGTGAGATCAGCAAGCTCTGCATAGCCATGGTATTTCATCGCGCGAACAGTAACCACGATTACTGCAGCAGCAGGTCGTAATCCTGACTTACGGCACTTGATGTCAATAAATTTCTCAGCCCCAAGATCAGCGCCAAATCCAGCCTCGGTCACCACATAATCGGCCAACTTCAATGCCGCCTGGGTTGCAATTACCGAATTACATCCATGCGCAATATAAGCAAAAGGTCCGCCATGCACAAAGGCAGGATTATTTTCAAGCGTCTGTACTAAGTTTGGAGCGAGAGCATCTTTGAGTAAAACGGTCATCGCACCGTGGGCATTGAGATCCTTAGCCAAAATTGGTTTAAGGTCGCGCGTGTACGCAACCACAATATTGGAGAGGCGCTCCTTGAGGTCTTCCAAGGACGTGGCAAGACAAAAAATTGCCATAACCTCAGAGGCCACCACAATATCAAAGCCATCCTCACGGGGGTAGCCATTGCCCGGTCCACCCAAGCCATTAGTTATATGACGTAGTGCACGATCGTTCATATCCACCACGCGCTTCCATTGAATGCGTCGGCTATCTATACCTAAAGCATTGCCATGAAAGATATGGTTATCGATCAATGCCGCCAGAAGATTGTTAGCAAGGGCAATCGCACTAAAGTCCCCAGTAAAGTGCAAATTAATATCTTCCATCGGCACAATCTGTGCGTAACCGCCGCCCGCAGCACCACCTTTGATGCCAAATACTGGCCCTAAAGAAGGCTCACGCAGACAGATCATGGCTTTCTTGCCAATATGATTTAGTGCATCTCCTAGACCTACGGTGGTTGTGGTCTTACCTTCACCCGCTGGAGTAGGGCTAATGGCTGTCACTAATATTAGTTTGCCGTCCGGCTTGTCCTTCAGTGTCTCTAAGAAGGGTAGCGATACCTTTGCTTTGTAATGACCATAAGGCTCTAGATGATCATCCGAAATCCCTAATTTCTCTTTAGCAACATGCGCAATGCGTTTCATGTTTGCTTTTTGGGCTATTTCGATATCGCTTGGCATTAAAGCTCCTAATTTAAGGGTTAGTCCTAGTGGTAACAGTTGCTAAACAGGCTAGCATTCATCTAATATGTTACTAATATATATCAAAAGTACTAGCCACTCAAGGAGAATTCAGTGAACACTTTTTCTAGACCCATGGTGATGACAGAACGGCAGAAGAAGTTTCGTGAGAGCTATGTCAATCAAATTAGCCCCTTCTATAACGGCTTATTTCATATCGGAGTAATGTATACCGCAGGCATTGCGGCAATCTATTACTGCGCTACACAACTCGACAATCCCACATGGGCATGGCTAACCATTATCCCGGTGGCAATCGCCGGTAACTTTGTGGAATGGGGTATGCATAAATATGTGATGCATCGCCAAATCGATGTCTTTGCACTGCGCGCTATCTATGATCGCCATACGCGCCAACATCATCAATACTTTACGGATACCGACTACACCATTGATACGGTTAAAGAGCATCGGATCGTTTTCTTCCCATGGCGAGTTTTAACAGTCCTGGCTGTTTCTGGCACCATCTTTGGCTATATAGCTGCTCAAATCTTCACCCCTAACGTGGGTTATATCTTGTTCATGACCATGGTAGGTCATTACGTACTCTATGAGACCTTTCATTATTGCTGCCACGTGAAAGAGAACTGGTTCGTACGTAATATGCCATTCATTAATACGATTCGTCGCCATCACGCAGCACATCACAACCTTGGCATCATGATGCACAAGAACATGAACCTTACATTCCCGATCGCGGATTGGGTGATGGGAACGAGTGATCTAAAGCGCAGTTTGATTGGAACGCTTCTGAATGGTTTTAGCCAAGAGCATATTGATCCCAAGCTAAAGCCCATCATTGAAAAGTTCCAGAATGGGCGAATTCAGGACGAGAAGGTGACCCTCGAGGGGCCAATCCTCGATCAACAAGAACAAAAAGCACTTCAGTCCTAAGGCAATCATGACCCAAGCCGTGCTCTTTGATGTGCTCCCAAAACCTGGGCATGTCGATCAGTATTTTGAGATGGCGGCCCAATTAAAACCAATCGTGCAACAAAATCTAGGATTCTTATCAGTAGAGCGTTTTGCCAATCTTCAAAAACCAGATTGGTACCTGTCGTTCTCATGCTGGAAAGACGAAGAGTCCCTGGCAAAGTGGCGTTGCCAGCCCGATCATAATGGCGCACAGGTATGCGGACGGCATCAAGTTTTTGATGATTACCGCTTACGGGTCTCTGCAGCCAAGGCAAATGAAGAACTTAGCAGTCCACGGTCCCGAGAGCTTGTCTTGCTCCTCATTGGTGAATATGAGGCAATACAAAAGTCATTACAAAAAGGTATATTGGGGGAGCAACCAGCCAAATCGTATCAAGGCGTATTAGATCCAAAGCGCGGCTTATCCGTGTGTGAATTTTCTCCAAATACACCCCCCCATCCAGAACTATTGAAGCTTCAGGACACAGAGTCGATCGATATCCATTGGTTTGGGGTATTGCGCGACTATGGCATGTTTGACCGAGCGGAAGCGCCTACACAGTTTGCATAATGCCTAACCGAAAAACCTCTAACCTCGCCTTAGTCATTAGTGCTGAAGAAGCATCCCTATCCGATCAGGCCTATAGCCAAATCGAAGAAATGATTGTGACCATGCAGTTGCCTCCTGAGACGCCTGTTTCGGAAGCACAGCTATCTGCATTTTTAGGAATAGGGCGCACCCCCATTCGTGAGGCTATTCAGCGACTTAGTCGAGAACACTTGGTGACGATCGTTCCCAAGCGTGGAATATTTATATCCGACCTCAATACGCAAAAGCAATTGCGTGTACTAGAAACTCGCCGTGAGCTAGAGCGCTTAATTTGTAAAAAAGCAGCCAAGCGAGCAAGCCCAGAGGAGCGTAAAGAGCTTGAGCGACTAGCGAAGGATTTTCGCAAGGCCGCCAAAGATAAAAACGACGCTTTATTTCGTAAAGCCGATAAAGAACTCAATGATCTAACCATCTTGGCGGCACGTAATGAATTTGCAGCCGCGGCAATGTCGCCCCTTCATGGTATGTCACGAAGGTTTTGGTTTGGACATTTTCATCAATTTTCAGGAGTTACAGAGATGGCTAATTTGCATAGCGCATTGGCATCTGCGATTGCAAAAGGTAACGAGGCTGAAGCGGGGCAGGCCTTGGATAATTTAATAGATTGTGTAGAGAATTTAACCCGTAAGACCTTTTCTGTTACGGATTAAAGCAGTAAGAAAGTAGCAAAAAGAGGTAAGGAAAGAGCATTGCAGTAAATCGGTAAAACTTAGTTGTTCATAAAAGGAGATGGATTATGAAGAAACGTGAATTTTTAAAAACAGGTGGAGCTGCGGCTGCTGCTATGGCATTTCCCTTAACTGTTCAAGCTCAAGGGGCTACTTATAACTGGAAGATGGCTACAGGCTGGGGCGGTGGGCCGTTGACAGATATTGGAACAAAAGCATTTGCCGATAAATTAGAGCAGTACAGCGGCGGGCGCTTCAAAATTCAAATCTTTCCGGGCGGCGCATTAGGTAATGCATTAAAAGTTCCAGAAACCGTTAAAAATGGTATTGCTGATCTTGGGCATACCTGGATGGGCTGGGATTGGGGTAAAGATCCGACGACCGTTTTATTTGGCGGTTACGCTGGCTCATTTGACTCTGAGCGTATGTTGCACTGGCTGTATTCGGATGGCGGCACGGAAATGCAAAGAAAGTACCGTGATCAAACCGATGAAATTATTTCCATGCCACTATTCATTCGGACTGCAGAAGTATTTTTGCATTCCCGTAAGCCCGTTCGAACATTAAATGACCTAAAGGGGTTAAAAATACGAACTGCTGGAGCATGGCTTGAGATGTCCAAAGAGTTAGGCGCTGCACCAGTAACCACGCCTGCTGCAGATATTTATCCCATGCTTGAGCGTGGCGCAATTGATGCCGTAGAGTGGGGTACGCTTTATGAAAATATTCCCATGGGTTTCCACAAAGTGGCTAAGTTTGTGATTTACCCTGGAATTCATCAGCCCTGCGCACCATTCGAATTGGTGATCAACAAAGGTGTTTGGTCCAAGCTATCCGACGCAGATAAGAAGCTTATTGAAATGGTTGCTAAGTTAACCACGCTCGAAAGTTGGCTAACCGTTGGTCAGGAAGATGCCAAAGCGCTTGAGTTTTATCGAAAGGCAGGCAATACAATTATTGAATTGTCTCCAGAACTTCAATACGCAGCCCGGAAAATGGGATTGGACTGGGCCGCTAAGACCGCCAAAGAAAATAAGTATCCATTCTTTGCATCTGTCTTTGAAAGCCAACAGCAACTCGATAAGTTATGGGAAGGTGCTTCAGGTTGGAGAACCGTGAAGACAAAAGCAGTTAGTGCTGCTCCGTCACCTGCTAAGAAGTAGTGTACGAGGGGTCTAATTCATTAGACCCCTTTTTATAAACTTACCAATAAGAAAAACCAGATATGAGCCCATTTGTTAATCGGATTGAACGAATAACAACGAATATAGG
>CALRRC020000007.1:0-10055 GCA_943370515.1 Erythrobacter sanguineus
CATCACGACCAATACAGGGACGGCAGACCGCTTCTTACGAGAGGTCGATAGCGCCAGCGTCATGGTCAACACCAGTACCCGCTTTGCGGATGGCTTTGAGTACGGCCTGGGCGCAGAGATTGGGATCTCGAATGACAAGCTGCACGCACGTGGCCCGGTTGGTCTTGATGGCTTGACCTCGCTGAAGTACATTGTGATGGGTCATGGGGAAATTAGAACCTAATTAAATCGGTATAGTAGTTAGCATTGAACTAAAGCAATGCCGCTTTAGTAAACGAACAAAGGGGATAAAAATGGGTGACGCGTATCTTTGGACGAAAACATTCCACATTGTTTTAGTCGTTTCCTGGTTTGCCGGCCTCTTTTACTTGCCGCGCATTTTTGTCAATATGGCGCAAGAGACGAATCCCGAAGTCAATGCCCGCCTATTGGGTATGGCCGATCGCCTCTTTCGGTTTATGACCATTTTGATGGTGCCTGCGGTAGTACTGGGTGTTGTGCTTTGGCTTCACTTTGGCATTGGCCGAGGCGCGGGCTGGATGCACCCCAAGCTGCTTTTTGTACTGATCATTTTGGGATACCACCACTCGTGCTACACCTTACTGAAGAAGTTTCGTAAAGGCATTAATAAGCGCAGCCACGTTTGGTTCCGATGGTTTAATGAAGTGCCCGTGGCCTTGCTTGTCATCATCACTGCCATCGTCGTGATCAAGCCATAAGCTAATCGGCATTTACTTTTTTATTTTCTAGGCTTTCTTCATGCGATTTTTTGTAGTGTGTCCCGGCGGACTGGAAACAGTCTTAGCTACTGAGCTGCGGCAGATTGCCGAGCGCCCGGAAGTCAAAGCGCAGGGGGTTTGGGTGCTTGATCCAACCCCAACGAGCCCGACGGGTGGTGTTGGTTTGGCTGGCCCTTTATCCGCTGCCATGGCGCTCAATTTACATTCGCGCATTGCCAGCCGCGTGCTCTTGCAAATGGCGGAATCGACTTACCGTCAAGAGGAGGATTTGTATCGCTTGGCCCACAGCCTAGCGTGGGAAGAATGGTTTACGCACAAACAAACCTTGCGCGTTGATGTGACTGCACATCGCTCACCACTGAAGAGTTTGAACTTTGCGACCCTAAAAATCAAAGACGCGATTGTGGATCGCTTGCGTGAAGTCTCGGGCGATCGCCCGTCGATTGATACGGCCTTTCCGGACATACGCGTTCAGGCGCATCTCACTGCAACTCATGTATCGATTTATTTGGATACCTCAGGCGAAGCTCTGTTTAAGCGCGGCTGGCGTGATGAAAAGGGTGATGCCCCTTTAAAAGAAAACCTCGCCGCCGGCATTCTGGCGATCACGGGTTGGCAGCCGAAGCAGCCTTTGTTTGATCCGATGTGCGGCAGTGGCACCTTTCTAATCGAGGCAGCACAGATCGCCATGGGTATTCCGTCGGGAGCAATTCGAGCTGGTTTGTATGATGAGGCAGGCAAAGAAACGACGCCCACACGCTTGGCGTATCGGCCTCTTGTTACCTCAGTACACGGATTTGGCTTTTCTCGTTTGAAGCCATACGCAGTTGGCGCGGAACAGAAAAAATGGCAAGCCCTGAAAGACGCCGTCCTCGCAGAAATATTAGAACGGCGTAAAGCCTTCCCCGATGCCCAGTCCTTGGGTATTAGCGGCAGCGACATTAATGAAAAACTGGTCTCGATGACTAAATCGAACTGGCAGCGTGCGCAGTTACCCGGTTTGCCAGTGGTACGCCAGGTCGACGCCTTAGCGTCTAAGCCACCCGTAATTGCTAGCGATGCATCTGGCGAATCTGACTTGCCAGGACTGGCTTTGCTCAATCCGCCTTATGGACAACGCTTGGGTATCAAAGGCGGCAGAGGAGATGATCGTGACTCAGATCAGAGCCGCTACGACGACGAGGGCTACGCCGATGATGTGGATCCGTACAGCCACAATATTGAAACTGGACGGCAGAGCGCGAAGCGTTCTAGCCGTGAGTCACTCAAGCGCTTGCAGGCCGAAGAAGAAATCGATCCTGCATTTTTAGAGTTCATGAAGCAATTTGGCCAGCATCTGAAAGATGCCTTTGGTGGCTGGCATGTCTTTATTTTGACGGCCGATATGGCATTACCAGGGCAGTTGCGGATCAAAGAGTCACGCCGCACCCCGCTCTTTAATGGCCCACTGGAATGCCGTTTGTTCCGTTTTGAAATGCGTTCCAAAGCAGAGCGTTTGGAGTCTTCCAGCAAGCCGATTTAGAATCAAAATACGATGATATAAAGTTCGCCATAAAAAAGTAGACAGAAAGATAAAACGCAATGGAACTGAAAACCTATATGTGCCTGATTTGCGGTTGGGTGTATGACGAGGCTGCTGGTTTGCCCGACGAAGGCATCGCGCCTGGAACACTCTGGAAAGATGTGCCCATCAATTGGACATGTCCCGAGTGCGGCGCGCGCAAAGATGATTTTGAAATGATGGCCATTTAAGTTCTAAAGCAAAATACACCTTAACAAATAAAACGAATGAGAATCACATGGGCTTAAACGAAACCATATTCGAGCGTGCACAAAAAACCATTCCGGGCGGCGTGAACTCCCCCGTGAGAGCCTTTCGTCAGGTGGGCGGCGCCCCGCGCTTTATTAAGAAAGCGCTCGGCCCGCACTTTTGGGATATTGAAGACAAACGCTATGTGGACTTGATCATGTCTTGGGGTCCGATGATCGCGGGTCACGCCAACCCTGAAGTAGTTGAGGCAGTACAGCGTGCTGCTACCCTGAGTTTTAGCTATGGCGCCCCCACCGTCGGCGAAATCGAATTGGCTGAGCGCATTTGCGCCATCATGCCCAGCGTCGAACAAATTCGGATGGTATCGAGTGGAACAGAGGCGACCATGAGTGCCCTGCGTTTAGCGCGTGGCTATACCGGACGTGATCTGATCATTAAGTTTGAGGGGTGTTATCACGGCCATGCGGATAGCCTCTTAGTCAAAGCAGGCTCGGGCTTACTCACCTTTGCTGATTCAACTCAAAATGCGCCCTCATCGGGCGGCGTTCCACAGGATTTAGTCAAGCACACCTTAGTGCTGCCCTACAACGATACGGCCGCGATTGAAGAAACCTTTAAATTACACGGCGATCAAATTGCAGCGGTGATCATTGAGCCCATTGCCGGCAATATGAATCTCATTAAAGCCAAGCCCGAATTTTTAGCAGCGATTCGGAAGTTAACCCAGCACCATGGCAGCGTCTTGATTTACGACGAAGTGATGACGGGCTTTCGGGTGGCACTCGGCGGGGCGCAAAGCCTGCAAGGCATTACGCCGGATCTGACCTGCCTTGGCAAGGTCATGGGTGGCGGTATGCCGATGGCTGCTTTTGGTGGCAAAAAAGAGATCATGCAGAAGTTGGCGCCGATCGGTAATGTCTACCAAGCGGGCACCTTATCTGGTAACCCAGTGGCGGTTGCGGCAGGGATGAAGACTTTAGAAATCATTTCTCGGGATGGCTTCTTTGATTGCCTTGGTGGTCAAACCAGTAAGTTGATGGCGGGCCTGAAACAGGCAGCAGATGCAGCAGGCATCCCATTCTCTACCGATAGCGTAGGCGGTATGTTTGGTTTTTACTTTACCGAGCAGGTACCGACCTCATTTGATGCGGTCACCAAGAGCAATATCGATGCATTTAAGGTGTTCTTTCATGCGATGCTGGATGAAGGCGTCTACTTGGCTCCATCGGCCTATGAGGCGGGCTTTACGTCGATAGCGCATGACAATGCGGTGCTCGATGAGATCATCACGGCATCGAAAAAAGCCTTTGCCAAACTGAAATAGGATTTGGCAAGACTGCAGGCCTACATCCGTAAAGGATGGTCGTAGCCAGATACCTGCACAATGCGTGGTTTGCGAGAAGGGCTCTTTGCGTCGGGTACTTCAATGGCAGTTAACTTGCCACCCCAGACGCAGCCGGTATCAAGCCCGCTGACATTGCGCTTCTGAATCAATCCAAGCGTTGACCAGTGCCCAAAAATCACGTGGGTATTTGCGGTCTTACGCTGCTTTACTTCAAACCAGGGTAGATAGCCTTTCGGGCTTGCATCCAATCCCTCTTTGCTCTCAAACTCCATTTGGCCTTTGGGTGTGCAAAAACGCAGGCGCGTTAGGGCATTGGTGATGACGCGCAGACGATCGTTTCCTTTTAAGGAGTTACTCCATTTGGTTGGCGTGTTGCCATACATCTCAGCCAAAAATCGTTTGTAAGTGGATTTGCGTAGCGCCTTTTCCACTTCATGCGCGTATTCCAAGGTTTGGCTTAAATCCCAATCGGGCAGAACCCCTGCGTGAACCAGTAAAGCATGGCCATTACTCAGCGCCATCGGACGGTGGCGTAGCCAATCGATCAGTTCTGCGCGCTCTTTGGCTTTTAAGATGCCGTCAAGCGTATCGAGTGGGCGCGATCCCCGCAGGCCGGCATCGCGCGCTAAGAGATTGAGGTCATGGTTGCCAAGGATGCATTCTGCAGTGCCTTGCTCTTGCAGTTTTTTGAGGCGACGCAATGTTCCCAGGGAATTTGGACCCCGATTGACGAGGTCGCCTAAGCAAATGAGTTTTGATTTCTTGGGTAATTTAGCAATCAGTGCATCGAGCTGCACTAAGCAGCCTTGCACATCGCCGATAGCGTAAACGGGTGACATGGGCAAAGTGTAGTGGATTAAGAGTAAATGGGTGTAGCGCTGGCGCTTAAGCTGCTAGGCTATTGAGCCATTTTGCGGCATCGGTAATTGCAATGCCATTTCGGAATTCTTCTTGTCTTAAATTAAAAACAAGCTGCACTGCTTTGGCTTGTGAAAACTGAGCTGCAAAACGAGTTAATGCGGCGTGGGGCTTGGTATCACTTAATTTACATTCAATCAGATGGCTTAACTGTTGCCCATTACTGAGAGCAAAATCTACTTCAGCACCATCTTTGGTCCGAACGTAATGAAGACCGGCGTCTTGACCAGTGCTATCCCGCAGAAAATCGGTTTGTTTGAGTAGCATGCCGGCAACAGCATTTTCTAGGCGAATTCCTGGATCGCCGCGTACCAGTCCCGTATCAAAAAAATAGACCTTTGGCATCTGCAGCATGGACCGAGCAATGTTGTGGTGCCAGGGCTGGATTGTGAAAACAATAAACAGGGCTTTTAGGATTTCAAGATAGTGTTTTAGAGTAGTGGGGGAGACTGCTAAGTCACGTGCGATAGATGCTAGGGATAGGGGCGATCCAACCCGTTCACGTAATAATTCAATGAAGAGGCGCATCGTTGTAATTTCATGAAGGCGCGAGAACTCCAACACATCTTCGCGAATCAGATCGGTAAAATATTGTGCGCGCCAGCGGTCAGCCTCAATTGCATTTGGAGCTAAACAGGGCTCCGGAAATCCTCCACGCTCTAGCAAATGATCCAGTGCAATTGCTGGGCTTACTCCTTCTTGAGTGCACCATTCGTGCACTGAAATGGGATGTAATCTGAATGAAAAATAACGCCCTGCCAAAGATTCGCCGGATTGCCTAAAGGTGTCCATTCGAGCGCTACCAGTAACGAGCAGCGCTTGGCCGGTAGGGAGCGCATCGATGACGCCTTTCAACCAGGTTTTCCAGTTGGGCATTTTATGGATTTCATCCATTACCAAGAGATCGGCTGCCGGACTCCAGGATTGATTTTGTAAAACCATACGGTCCGCAAGCACATCCCAATTCAGGTATTGGGCCTGGGTGAACTTGGCCATCAACTGCCGGCTGAGAGTGGTTTTGCCCACTTGCCGAGGGCCGGTCAGGACCACGACCTTGCTGGCAAGGTCTTTGAGAACAATCTGCTCGAGATAACGTTTCATGCGACTATTATATAGTCTGTTGGATAAAAGTCGCGACTTTTATCCAATTATATGTAAAAAAGTCGTAGTAAATAGATTGTGGGAAGCCGTATTGCAGTAGCTCGTAATAAAGTCACAGATAAGCGTAAGGTTGTATTATTAAATATATATTTAAATATACGTTATAATTTACCAAGACAACAGGAGATGCTATGGAGCGCCTTTTAACCAACTTAACCGCATCGTTAACCGAGTTACGCGAGCCGAATAAGGTAATAGCCAGAGCAGGCAATCAGCCGGTTGCCATCATGAATCGCAATGAGGCGATAGGCTATTTTGTACCTAAGAGCGCCGTTGCCGATGTGGAGATGCTGTCAATATCGAATGCAGAGCTCGACGCCTTCATGCATACCAATTTATCTGAAATCGCCCATGTGTTGGATTACCTGAAAGATAAATAAATGACCCAATTTGCAATTCTTGGGCCATTACAAGTCATTACTCTGCACGATTACCTGATAGGCCGGCATGAGCTACAGGGTTTATCAAAAGACAAATCACTGGATGCAGTTTTAGAGCGCGTACATAATCGAGTGCGTTATGGATTTATTGTCGATGCATACGAATTAGCAGCCTGTTATGCCAGCTTTATTGCAAAGGGGCATTGTTTTAATGAGGCTAATAAGCGAACCGCTGCAGCAACATTGTTCTTTGTGCTGAAGGTAAACCAAATTGAAATTCAGTTTAAGGGGCATGCGCTTGGCGAGTGGATCGTTGCCATTGTCAATAATGAAAAAACTGAAACAGAACTTGCAGTCTGGCTAAGGCAGCAGCCTCATGCAGCGCAAAAATAAGGAACGTGACCTTTTTGGTAAATAAGTAAGTAAACCAACTTATATTGAAGTGGCAACCTTCTTCACTACGCTATACCGCACCAAGGTTTCTTTTCTAGCCTCGTCGTGGTTCACGATAGGCAAAGGGTAATCGCGGCCAAGCAAAATACCCGCGGCCTCTAATTCAATGTGGCCCGCTTCCCATGGGGCGTGAATTGATTTATCCGAGAGCTTTTCTAAAGCGGGAATATAGCGACGAATGAACTTACCTTGTGGGTCAAAGCGCTGCGATTGGGTGGTGGGGTTGAAGATGCGGAAGTAGGGTTGCGCATCGCAGCCAGAAGAAGAGGCCCACTGCCAGCCACCATTGTTTGAGGAGAGCTCAAAATCATTGAGGTGTTTTGCAAAGTAGGCTTCGCCCCAGCGCCAATCGATACCCAAGTCTTTCGTTAAGAAACTCGCCACAATCATGCGCAGGCGGTTGTGCATATAGCCGCTTTGATTGAGCTGGTGCATGGCGGCATCGACCAAGGGGTAGCCAGTCTTGCCATCACACCAGGCCGCAAAGCGTTTCTTGGCAATGGCGCCGCTCTCCCATACGATGCCATCGTAGTCGGGCTTGAAGGCAGCGCCGCTAGCAAGGCGAGGGTGATTGGCCAAAATCATGAAATAAAAGTCACGCCAAATAAGTTCGCTGAGCCAGATGGTGGCACCCATGCTGCCAGCCAGCATCCGCCGGTGTGCTTCACGCACCAAGCCCCGAATCGAGAGCATGCCAAAGCGTAAGTGAGTGGATAAATAACTCACGCCCTTGATGGCCGGAAAGTCCCGACCAATTTGGTATTGATCGATGCGTTTTAAGAAGTCTTCTAAAAAAGACTCGCCACCATCTGAACCCGGGGGTAGGTAGTTTTCAATACCGGTTGCACAAAAGCCCATCGACTCGAGCGACGGAATACCTAAATCCAGTTTTTTGGGAATGGTTACAAATTGCCCTGGCTTTGCCTTGCATGCATGGGGCGCAAGATCACCTTCATTAAGGAGCTTGAGCCAGGCATTTTTATAGGGCGTAAACACAGAAAATACCGTACTTGAGTTGGTGAGAACTTCTTTCTTTTCAAAGATCACTTGGTCTTTGAATGTCTCAAAGGTAATGCCATTCTTTTGGAGTTGGGCCGCTATTGCGGCATCGCGCTCGATTGCGCTGGGCTCATAGTCATGATTGACCATGACGCACGAGACCCCCAGTTCAGTTGCGATTTTGGGAATGCATTCGGTTGGCTTGCCATAGCGAACGATGAGGCCGCCGCCTTGCTTGCGAAGGGCGGCATCAATTTGGGCAATGCCCTGCCAAATAAAGTCCACGCGCCGATCGGCTGTGAGCGCGCCACTCTTACTATCTTTTAAGGGCTCCAAGATGGTGGTATCGAATACAAATGCCAGCCAAACCGATTTGCTCGATGAAAGCGCATGGCTCAGCGCAGCATGGTCATAAAGGCGTAAATCACGGCGTAGCCAAACGAGGCTTACGGGATGGGAATGCGTAGGAGAAGGGGTATTCGATAGGGCCATAGCCGCTATCTTAGGGCTTTATGGAAAATCGGGTGAAACTTAAGCAAAGTAGCGGTCTAGGATCCCCAAAATGGCCACCCCTGAAATCAAAATGCCACCCAACTTGTAAACCAATTTATGTTCGATCACACTCAGTTGGGTATGAATACATTGAATGTCAATCCGAAGGGCATTGATTTCATGTTTCACTTCTTGCATTTGGGTTTGCGTTGCATAGTGTTCGTGATGATCATTCTCGTAAATACTATCCAGGATCGCTTTTGCCTGAGGCTCTGTAAACCCACTGGACTGTAAGTTTTTGATTGCAGTGCTACTCAACGGGTCGGCAGTCAAGCTGCCTGTTATATGCCACCCGTGGTTTCGCATTTTTTATGGAATAAATGATTTTGATGAAAGTGGTAATTACTTACTTCGATGCTAATTTTAAAATAGCTTTCTAAAGGCACAAAATAATAGTTTGTAGGACGGCATGGTGATTGCAATCAAGATCTCGGTATAGTCAGTAGGAATAATGACTCAAATAAATGAACCAAAAGATGGATAGTATTTTTTTCGTTTTCTCCAAGGTAGCGCACATCCTGATTGAGCCCCTTAGTTGGCTCATGATTCTGATTGCGCTGGCCTTGCTATTTTTATTGCTTCGCAAGAACCACCTTGTGCGGCGAGTATTGGGCATTGCACTCTGTTTGGGATTCTTCATTGGCTATATGCCGACTTCACAATTTGCGATGCGTATCTTAGAAGATGCGGTGCCGCAGATACCAATAACGCCAGAACAATTGAATCAGATTGGTGGCATTCTGATATTAGGTGGTGCAATCGAAGGCGGGCCCATTACTCGTGATCGTGGTGAGGTATCGATTGGCTCCGCCGCTGAGCGGGTAACAAAAGCATTACAGCTACTCCGCCAGCATCCGGAGCTGCCATTTATCGCTAGCGGCTATTCAGGGCGCTTACTGCCGCAAGGGCCTTCTGAAGCCGATGCGTTTAAACAGTTGCTGCAAGAGCAGGGCTTGGGTAATCATCCCGGCTATTACGAGAATCAATCGCGTAATACCTATGAGAATATGCTCTATTCCAAAAAAATCATTGATGGTATTGCAGAAAAAGAAGGTGCCCCCGTTAAGCCTTGGCTACTCATTACCTCTGCAAGTCACATGCTGCGCTCTTTACAGGTTGCCAAACAACAGGGTTTGCTGCTTGTGCCGCTATCAGTCGATTATCAAACTAGCAAAGAAACGAGCTGGCATCGCTTTGATTTAGTTGAGGGTGGTGATCAATGGAATCGCTTGATTCATGAACTGGTGGGGATAGCCGCTTACTGGATTGCCGGTAAAGGGGCATTTTCGGTAAAATGAAGTGACATGAGCGTCCCCAAGAAAACCTCCGGCAGCAAGAGCTCGGCTAATGCAGAAGGCCCAGGTTCAGCTTCGGCTTACCCAGACGCAATTCCACAACCTAGCGCGCAACTCACCAATCAATTTTTACTCGCCATGCCGGGTATGCTAGATGAGCAGTTTGCTGGTTCGGTGGTCTACCTCTTTGAGCACAATGCCAAAGGCGCAATGGGCCTTGTTGTAAATCGCCCAACCGATGTCAATTTATCCACCTTGCTCGATAAAATCGAACTCAAGTTAGAGATCACTCCGTTTGCCGATCAAGCAGTCTATTTTGGTGGCCCAGTACAAACCGAGCGCGGCTTTGTATTGCATGAACCGTCCCACTTCAGTGCTGTTGATGCGCAATCCAATGTTGATGATTCATCAAATTCAGGCGCAAGCTACAGCTCATCCTTA
>CALRRC020000008.1:0-9943 GCA_943370515.1 Erythrobacter sanguineus
GAACAAAAGCTACGGCAGCCAATGTTTTGCCAACCGTAATGATCAAAATTACGATCAGCAATTTGAGCGGTTCGTTCCATACAATTTCGGGATTTAGAAGCATTCCAACCGAAACAAAAAAGAGAACTGCAAACGCATCGCGCAATGGCAGCGACTCATCTGCCGCCCGCTTACTCAGTTCGGATTCGCCTAGCATCATTCCGGCGAAGAAAGCACCCAATGCAAATGAGACGTCAAAAAGTGAAGCCGCCAAGAATGCAATTCCGATGGCTGCTGCGATGACGGCAAGCGTAAAGAGCTCGCGCGATCCATTTTTTGCCACTAGCCATAAAATTTTAGGCAGAAGGCGCTTACCCACTACCAACATCAAAACAATAAATGCTGTTACTTTGGCTATAGTAATGCCAACTGCCTGCAATACATCCATTTGATTTTTGTCGGCACCCCCCATTGGCTGAGTATGAAAAATATCGGCCATGACGGGTAATAAAACCAAGGCCAGAACCATCACTAGATCTTCGACGACGAGCCAACCGACGGCGATTTTGCCGTTTGGTGTTTCTAATAGGCCTTTTGCTTCGAGAGCGCGCAGCAGCACTACCGTACTGGCAACCGAGAGGCTGAGACCAAATACGATTGAGCCCAGAAAAGACCAGCCCCACCAGCTGCCTATAAAAAACCCTAGGGCAGTAGCTACCGACATTTGAAATAGTGCGCCAGGGATTGCAATTTTCTTCACTGACAAGAGGTCATTAATTGAAAAATGCAGTCCGACCCCAAACATCAATAGCATTACCCCTATTTCAGCAAGCTGCGTCGATAGGCTGATGTCCGCCACAAAACCCGGCGTTGCCGGACCGATCATGACGCCCGCTAATAAATACCCAACCAAGGGCGGCATTTTTAAGTACGAAACTGCCATGCCCAGCACAAGGGCAAGGCCAAAGCCGATGGCAAGGATGGCAATTAAGCCGACGTCATGCGGCATGAGTTTAAATACTTTCTTAGTAGTAATGGCAAGACGTATTTCATCTTACCAGTCTATGCAGGACTTTAAAGTGCCTATAGTTTTAGGGCTTACTGCATTTTGCTGAGTCATCGCTAAAACTGGGTTCCCTGAATCTCATTACGCAATTGCTGCATCAAGTCTTTTGTTGGCATGCTCCGAATCTGTGCATAGGCTGTGCCAGCCCAAAGACTCTGGTACTCGGCATCGTGCTGTGCCACAGCCCACTGACGTAGAGGTCCTGTCAGGGTATTTTGGATAGGAAAAGGCAATGTAGTTTGTGCTTGCATAGTCCGTGTGAAGGTGTTTTCAAGGCCGCGCGCTACTCGCCCAGAAAAAGCCTTGGTCAGCGTCGTTGGCCTATCTTGTTTGTGTAATAAATAGTGGCGATAACTGGGCGGAGTACCTGCTTCATCGCAACACAGAAATGCCGTGCCGAGTTGCGCTGCCTGCGCACCCTTAGCAAGTGCCGCCTGTATATCGACGCCATTCATAATTCCGCCTGCGGCAACAATCGGGATGCGGCAATGCTTCGTCAGTTGAGCCGTAAGCGCTAAGGTGCTCAGGGCCTCATCTTTCGCCTGCAAATCAAATTGCCCTCGGTGCCCTCCGGCTTCGATTCCCTGAGCAACAATAAAATCCGCATGAGCCGCTTCGATGGCTAGGGCTTCCGTCAGGCTAGTGGCGCTAATGCCGACCGCAATTCCGAGCTCATGGGCTTTTGCGATAACACCATCCGGTGGCAAGCCAAAGTGAAAACTCAGAATTGCTGGTCGAGCCTTCCAAATGGGTTCTAGCTGCTCCATCAGATTGGGATAGAAGGGCTCTGCTGGAATGGTGGGCGATTGCACTCCGCCTACACCCATCGAACGCAAAGCCTGCACGGCCTGAGCTTGTATCTGATCGCTTGGTAAGCAAACTGGACTGAACACAAAAAAATTAGCGTTAACGAGTCCTCTAGTCAGTGACTGCGCCGCAAGTAAATCCGTATGAATTTTTTCTGGTGTGCTGTAGGCAAAACCAAAGCTTCCAACTCCTCCATGATTGGCAACTGCCGCCACCAATTTTGGCGTAGTAATTCCACCGGCCATGGGGGCCTGAATCAGTGGCAGTGCTAATTGGTTGAAGTTAAACACGTCTAGTCTAGTGATAGTGTAGAAAAATGCTGTATCTAAAGCCCGCCGTTAGCGTCTAGCGGTGACGGGTAAGGCAGGGTTATTGTTCAAGATGCCCGTCATACTTGGCCCATTGATCTTGCCCTTAAAAACATAGTTTGTATTTTGGTAAGCAAAGGCAAACTCCAGATCCGATCCACGAATACGGCCGTCTTCAAAGTTTGCTATTCGCTTGTTACCCTGATACAGCGTTCCATCAACGAATTGCTTCTTCTGACGAATCACGAGGCGAAGATCGCCCAGTCCAGGTGGGCCATTCCATTGCCAGCTACCATCGATATTGGCTGGGACAATCCAAAGGTAAGCCATTTCTCCATTAGAAATGCGCACCTCCTGATCTGGTATCCACCCCTCCATCCGAAATGTATTGGAAACCACGCGCGTGCCTCCTTGCATTTTTAGAATGGTTGGCATGAGTCTGGTGTTAAGGTTTTCGCCGAGATATAAAGTCAGCACAGTGGCTTTTGAAAAATCCTCAACAAAAATATCCCCCTGCTTAAAGGTGACAAGGCTTTCGACTTTAGCCCGTTCTGCATTGCGCTGGGATAGCTTGACTAAATCGGCGTTGTACTCAATGCCGACTGCACGCACCTGGTATTTTTTTGCAGCCTCAATTGGAATGACGCCATCGCCCGAGCCCAAGTCATACACCAGATCTCCTTTGTGTACTTGTGCGAGCGAGAGCATTTGATCGGCCATCTCCACTTTAGTTGGCACCCACATGACGTCTTTGCCTGAGCTGGCCATACTGAGTCTAAACTGATTGTCACCATAGTTGGTGGTGGCGCACCCGTATAAAAGCGGAAGGGCGACACAGCAGGCTATGGCAAAGTAACGGCGCTTCATTTGCATGTTTTTTCCTATGACCAGAGCTGCCATAGCAACCAGGCGAGATTGAATACCACCAACATAATTAGGGTCGTGATCGTGAATTTCATGCCGATGACGCGATTGCTAAAGTGCGGTGGCGGCTGATTAATTCCTTTGGCATGAATCACTCGGCCAGCCACGAAGACAATGCCAAGAATGGCGATGAGCCACAGCGGCGCGCCATTGAGCTCAAGGCAAGCCATGAGTATTAATGCGATTGGCACGTATTCAGCAAAGTTGGCTTGAGCACGAATCGCACGCTCTAAATCGTCAACGCCACCACTGCCCAGGCCTACCTTATGTTGTCGTCGCAGACGAATAACGCCAAACGATAAGCGAATAAAGAGTACTGCCAAAATGCAAGCGATCAGCGTTGTGACGATAAGCATGCTTTGCCCTAAGGGATAATGAATTGCTATAGTACATTGCTATGAAAAAACCACCCGCAGGTGGTTTTAAATCCATCCTCTGGTTTGCTGCCCTGCTTAGCCTCTTGCCTGCCTTTGCTGGGCATGGTGGTTTAAATCAGACTTACAAAACTGCACGATGGTATTGGAGAACTGCAAGTGCCGGGCACTCATTTTGCGATACTCATTTAACTCTGCAATTTGTGGAGATACTTCGTTTTTAAATGAGGCATCCTCATAACCTGGGTGGTATGGGGCTTCGTTTGCATATGGATTTGACATGGGAATTGCTTTCATTCAGTAGGTTGTAGTGGTGACCAATTGGGTGGCCAATGCTCCAAAATCAATTCACTGAATTAACCGGAATAACGTTTCATTACAGGGCTCCTAATAGCGCCATGCGATCAGACTCGCTGATTGCACGCTTGCCGCTCCCCCTGTCCCTGATACCTGAGAGATTCATACTAAGCCCAGCTTAGTATTTGCTCCTTCGGTGCGCCACATGATGGCGACTCTCCAGACGGCTATTTAGGATAAGCAGTACCTTCCGGGTGGATACCTGAGCGTTCATGGGAGTTTGCGCCTTCGGTGGAGGCATAGCCTCACTCTCCTGCTTATAAATAGTTTATCGTACTTTTATCAAATTGTGTATATAGAAAAGGCGCCCCTTTATGCAGGACATCAAGGTTGTAATTGACTCTCTCCAACTGGAGCCCCACCCAGAAGGGGGCTTCTACCGGGAAATGCATCGGGCAAGCTCCCTTATCAGGGAATCCAATGGCAATAGCAAAAATGCCTATTCCAGCATTTACTACCTTTTATCAGGGCATGATTTTTCAGCATGGCATCGCATTCAGTCCGATGAAACCTGGTTCTTTCATTTGGGCTGCGATATCGCCATCCACTACTTTGATTCGAAAAATGAGGTGGCCGTGGTTCAGCTTGGCCTAGAGTCCATGCACTTTCAAGCCACGATCCCTGCAGGCACTTGGTTTGCAGCAAAGCCGCTGCGCGCTGAGTCTTTTTGCTTAGTCAGCTGCGTTGTTGGCCCCGCATTTACATTTACTGAGTTTGAAATGGGGCAGCGACAACTGCTTCTGGATCGCTACGGGACATCCGAGAAGCACATTGAGGCAATAAACGCCCTTACCAGAGCCTAGCAATCAATCGACGTGGCCCTAGGCTAAGCTATTTAATGGGTTTTTAAATAATCAATGACCCAGGCGGGGTCACTATCGCTTGGGAAGATGGGGTAGTGAACCGCCTCAATCACCCCATTATTGGCAATTAATGTAACCCGCTTTAGTAATGTCATTCCAGCCGCTACAAAGGTTGGCATATTCAATGCCTTTTGAAATTGATAGTTCTTATCACTAACTACCGGGAATGGGAGATGAAGTCTGTCTGCCATCTCTTTTTGATACTCAGTCGTTTGAACGCTCAAGCCCACAACCTCTGCGCCCAATGCTTGCAGCTCTTGATAGTGATCTCGAAATGAGCAACTTTGCGGTGTGCAGCCTCTTGCCCCAGGAATTTGATCCCAGCCATCTGGCAAAGCAACATTGGGTTGCCCTGTCATTGGATAACAATAGATAACTAATTTCCCCTTGATATCTCCAAGATTAACGGCTTTACCATTGGTGGCAGTTAAAGAAACATTGGGCAGTTTCATTCCCTTCAAATGATTGGTTGAACCATCATCTTGAGGAATGGGCAGATCTGTGGGGAGCTGGTTTAGATTTGTCATGAGCTCATTCTATACAAAATAAAAACCATAGATAAGCATAAAAACAAAAAAATCGCCCGAGGGTGGTTTTAGTATTTCTTCGCGGCACGGGGCAGAATCAATCCGAGCCCAAAATGCCTGGCATTTCCTCTATGAAGCTGAGGGAAGTTCAACAACAAATGTAGCGCCACCCCCAAGGGCATCTTCATAATGAATTGAACCGCCATATCGAGTGACAATGTGCTTGCATAGCCACAAACCCAAACCCATACCGGATTGTTTGGTAGTGCTTAGCAAATCAAATAGCTGGGGCCTAAATTCAGCAGACACGCCACTCCCATTGTCAGAAATACTTAAGCGTACTGACTTTTTGACTTTGGTGGCCTCTATGGAAATTCGTCGCTGGAGTGTTCCAGAATTCGCCAACGATTGCCCAGCGTTATTAAGTAGATTTAACAAGACCTGTTCAATTTCAGCTGAATTAACCTTAATTAGCAAACCATCCTCAACTCGAAGTTGGATTTGGATATTCTTCGACCTTAGCTCTGGCGTCACAATATCCAATACTTTAGTAATAAGGCCGCTGACCAGAACTTGTTCAGCACTCGAATTGCTGTCATTAAAAATTGATCTGAGTGATTTAACTATCGTAGCCGCTCTCTTATTATCTTCTTCTAGAGAATCTAAAATCTCTTTACCCAACTCTGGATTAAGCACCCCTTTTTCTAATTTCATCTTCAGAAACTGGATGTTTAGATTTGAGGCCCCAAGAGGCTGATTGAGTTCATGGGCTATCGATGCTGATAACGCACCAGTAGCAGCTGTCTTATTGGCCTTCATGAGGCCATAGATAAGTCGCTCTTTTTCTTTTAAGAGCCCGGTTATCTTTTCATTTTCGCTGACGACTTGATTATTTTCTATGCTTAGTTTTTCCAGCCAATAGCCAAGGACTGCAACATAAGAGAGGATTGAGATGCCCAACCATGCCCATCTAATTGAGGCGCTAACTACGCCCTCTTGATATAAGTTAGGGGTAGATAAGCCACCATCAATGTACAAAGCTATAAACCTTGCGGCGGTAAGGGCTAGCTCGATCACAATGGTGTAAATCAGAAACCGGAGTTGGGTAGAGCCAATTCCCCTGAGTTGCCTTAGCTCCCTTAGCTCCCAAATAAAACAGGCCCCTCCTATAAGGGTGATCAAGCCAACCCTTTGTATGAACAAGCCTTTTTGCCTTAAGTATTCAAATAAAATAGCGAAAGCCAATAAGCCCACAATAACAATCATGTTCACATTTTTTGGAACCGGAACATTAAGAGAGCGGCAAAATAATCCAAAGTAAATAAAACTTGCAACAAAGCATGTATTTGCTGCTGTAAGCAAGGATAAGGAAATTGTTGAGGCTAATGCGAAGAGCGTAAATGATGTTGCAATCAGCGTGAGGGCGGTTAGCCAAAGTTTTTTGGACTGGTCTGCTTTATCCCGCGCCAATATAAACCGCGAACCGTAAAGCAATCCCCATAGGATCAGAGCAAAAACAAAGAAGAATATTTCGTTGGCGTATTTCATTGACTTGAATATTACTACTCTTAATTATTCAGATGGGATTCCTTTTGGAATCGCCAGTATAGAAATACAGAGGGCAAAAGCCTCCTTTATATATCGCACAACCGGTGTGGTACCGATCCTGGCCTGAGCAGGCTTAGCTTAGCTTATTGCGTTAGGCTTGGCAAAGAGCCGCTGACCACCAAATAAAAACAATACATATAGGCAACAGCTAGGGCCACACCAACCAAATACATTGGATAGCGAATGGCTTGCTCAGGGGAGCCTTGTTTTAAGCCGTTAAACATGGATCTCACTAAATTTTCTTTTTGTAAAAAGCTCATGATGATTGCAGCGGCAACGTGAATTAAAACAAAGACCAATGCTAGATTGGAGATAGCCTCATGCGCTCCGCTCATGAATTCCCCAAGAACACCCTTGACAATCCAATAGCCCGTTAAGTCAATAAGCAAGATCAAGATCATTAATGAAATCATGACTAAGGCGCCTACAGGATTGTGCCCGGCTCCAGAATACTGCCTTCCGACCAATAAGGACTTGATGTGTTGCCATGTTGCTGTGGGGCCTTTAATAAAATCCGTGAAACGAGCGTGCCTAGTGCCCACGATTCCCCAAACTATCCTAAATAAAATGAGGGCGCAAGCCGAGTACCCAAATGCATAGTGAATCAGTTGTTGTGCTTCGCTCTCTGAGGTGAGCCAAGCGCCCGCAAAAGAAATCACTAAAAGCCAATGAAAAACGCGAACGGGAAAGTCCCAAACGAGTACGGATTGTTTTTTATCAAGATTATTCATTTGGCTGGTATCCGCACGCGGTCTTCATCAAAATCCCCTTTGGCTGCATCCGCATGGCAAGCAGCGCAGTTTGCTGGGCTCTTTACTCCGTCCCTCTTCCACACATCAACCCTTACTTCATCGTGCTTATCAATAAACCATGCTGTTTTAGTGATTCGATTCTCTGGAGCAAAAGCAGCATACTTTTGCTTAGTAGCTGCATTTTTAACGAGCCACGAGGTAATTTCAGATTTCGTTTTTGCATCCAGACTTGCATCTGTCCCGAAATGTCTATCAAGGCTAGACATGATGTTTTGCCAATTCTTTTGCCCCATTAGTCCTGGTGGATATGCTAGGTGACAACTTGCGCATTCTGCTTCATACGACTTGGGCGCATCGAATGGCATGTTCATTTTTGCGGCAGAAGCTGGCATAGCCAAGACCGCCATGAACGGCATGAGAAAGTATATTTTCATATAAGCCTTATTTGACCGTCATTAACCAAGCAAGCACATCCGCTTTTTCTTGGCTTGTACAGTCGCGAGCCAAGACATCATTGCAATTACGCTTAAACCACTTGTCGGCTTTAGCTTGATCAACAAATCGCTCAGGATTTGCATTGGGGGATAAAGGCTTAATGACCTTGCCTGTAACAATGTGCTTGGTATCGTGATTGGGGGGATTTTCATGGCATGAAGCACAACTCCATTCCTTACCATGCTTTGAATTAAAAAATTTCTCGCCACGCCCTGATGATGCCTTGCCGGATGAGGCCTCGTAACCCATCAGCAATTCTTGAGGTGCCGCAGAAAATGCCACCTTTACTAAACTCATCATTGCTACAACTAAGAACGCTTTTTTAATTATCATGCGATACCTCCCTTACTTTTTTTCAGTATGCGCTCTATTTAGGGTCCATTACCGCAATAAAAATAATAATGTCTTCCCAGTTGATTTAAATCAAATGAGAGAGTAAGGTCGTTGTAAGCGCTATCGCAATCGATAACTGTGATTAGGTACTTTAAGCAGGAAAGCCCGAGAGTAAGCGCGCTAGTGTGAGCCCAGTGTTAGAGACTCTTTGTTATTTTGGGTTGATAGCCTAGACAGGCAATGCCAGTATTGACTAAAACTTGGGCATCTGGAGTTGTCTTGGACTTAATTTCATATAGCTTGCAGCCGTAGGGAAACTTCTTGTCCCAGGTGATATAAAAAAACTGGCATTTTTTACAGTCCATCTCAAAACCATACCATCAATCCAGAGGCGCCCCAATAATAGTCTGGGCTCAGAATATATCCTGTACATCGCAGGGAATTATTTTCTTAATGCAATACACAATTCAAAAAAATATATACCTTAATTTCTGGTATAGGTGCCTGTTTTTGATGCAACACTTAAATTGATAACCTCAACCAAATCCTGGTCTTTATCTTGCAGATTGGAGCAGGTTATTCTGCCGTTCACTTTGGCATCGGGGTGAATGTTTAATTGCTTGTATTTAATATTCCCACGTATGACCGCACTGGGATATACCTCTATTCGCCCGCTTACGTCGATAGATCCATCCACCGTGCCGATAACAATCAAGTTGGAGTACTGAATGTCGCCTTGAATGTATCCCTCTTGGTCAATCACCAATGTTGCGCCTGCCGACGTAACCTCAGAAATGTTACCCAATAGACCGCCAGCAATTTTATAATTTCCCGCTCCCTCTAGATTCCCTAGAATGCTGGAGCCAGCACCAATTTCATTGGTGTATTTAATGTTTTTGTGCGCTGTTAATTTTGTAGTTTTTTTATACATCTCATCTCACTCCACTGCTTTATTCTCTAAACCTATTTGTTTTTTAATCGTTGTTTTAACTGAAGGGTTTCCTTGTCATTCTAGATTTGAAGCCCCAGCAACTCTATTGGCTGTTGGGTGAATACAGCGTTTTTATATGAAATACCGCTTTCTATACAAGAAATCTGCGTACTTTTTTTACTAATAACACTCGATTAACTAATTTATTCACATTTATCTCTGAATCTGATAACTTAACTTGTCGCCGTCATTCCTAAAAGGAGTAGCCATGGCATTTAAGATTAGTCCCAAAAGCGATTTTCATATCTCGGAGCGAATGACTTATCGCAAAGAGAATAAAGAAATTAATTGTGGATTTCTTTGGAAAAAGGGCTCATTCTTGATCGATACGCCGCCTAATTTTCTAAGCGAATACGAACAACACATCGGGATTAGTGTGGGCGATCAAGACTATTCAGAGGTTCGTCTTTCGGACGAAGGCAACAAGCACATCTACTTTTCAGAAACCACCCCAAAAGCAGAACAAGACGCCCTGTCTTCCATCTTTAATAACAGCAAAACTACAGATGACTTTGATATTGGTTTTCAACACAAAGGATGGCAGCTGATAGATGTCGAT
>CALRRC020000009.1:0-9842 GCA_943370515.1 Erythrobacter sanguineus
TCGCCCACCTCTCCTGCTGGCAGCGGCGATCCTGACTCATCCCGAATCGACAACTCCGTATCGGGGAGTGGGTAGCCAATGCCGCCAGTAAATGATTCGATCAAGGGAGTATTGCAACAAGCTACAGGTGCGGTTTCAGAAAGGCCATAGCCCTCGGCAATTGCAACACCGGTTAGCGCTTTCCAGCGGTCTGCTACCGATTTTTGTACCGCCATACCGCCACCAATCGTTAGTACCCATTGCGAAAAATCCAACTTAGCAAAGTCAGCATTATTCAGCAGGGCTTGAAACAAGGTATTTACACCAGGGAAAAAATTAATCTCCGGAAACTCTTTTAAGATTCCGACCAAATTGGGAACATCACGGGCATTGGGCACCAAGATAATTTTCGCGCCCAAGCGCATACCCAAAAGACCGCATCCCGTAAAAGCAAAGATGTGATACAGCGGCAGTGCACATAAGAAATTCCATTGCTTAATGGGCTTTACTTTCTCAATTGGCCTGAGCCAGGTTTCCACTTGCAATAGATTGGCGAGTAAATTACGGTGCGTCAAAATCGCACCCTTACTCACACCCGTAGTGCCCCCGGTGTATTGCAACAAGGCAATCGAATCGCCATTCAGGAGAGGCCTTTGGTATTGCGACCGTTTACCAAGATCCAGTGTTGGCTTGAGTTGCAAACACTTGAGGTTTGCTGGCAAGGCATAGGGTTCTACCTTGCGCTTAAATGTACGAATGAAACGATCTAACCAAGGACCACGCCAACCTAAAAACTCGCCAATGCTACTGACAAACGCATGCTTGATTGGTAGTCCTGGATTAAGGCGGAGCGCTTGCTCTAGGGTGTTTCCAAAATGCTCCAAAAACACAATCGCTTCTGCACCGCTATCGCGCAACTGGAACCCCAATTCATGCGCGGTGTACTGGGGATTGATACTCACCACCACATACCCCGCCCGCATAATTCCGTATAGAGCAACAGGGTATTGCGGTAAGTTGGGCAACATAATCGCTACGCGGGCACCTTTACTCAAACCAATACTTTGCAAGTAGCCAGCAAATTGCAGTGATGCTGTGTCGAGTTCCCGATAGCTAAGGCCTTTACCCATGCACCAAAACGCCGTCCGGTCTGCATAGGCGCTAAATGACTCCTCCAGCACTTCCACCACCGAATGATGTGCGCTGTAATCCAATTGCGCTGGCACGCTAGGCGGGTATTGCGCAAGCCAAGGAAGGGATGGGGCAGTGTTTGACATAGGTTCCACAATGTTGTTTCCGTACTGTAGCAATATTCGTATTTTTTAGGATTTATACCGTATTGCATTGCAATATGCAGGTGATTTGCCTTTCAGATAAGATCTTCATATGCGATTACTTCCCGAAATCGTCGATTCAGCGGCAAGCATAGAGGCCATTCGACGTGACATCCATGCCCACCCCGAGTTGCGCTTTGAGGAAATCCGTACGGCTGAGCTGGTAGCAGAAGCGCTCACCAATTGGGGTATTCCAATCGTGCGCGGCCTAGGTAAGACTGGCGTAGTCGGCCGCATTGATGGTGAGGCAGGCCCAGGAAAAATGATTGGTTTACGCGCCGATATGGACGCCCTGCCACTGCAAGAAAAAAATGCATTTGCGCATGCATCGCAACATGCCGGAAAAATGCATGCCTGCGGTCACGATGGACACACTGCCATCTTGCTCGGGGCCGCACACTACTTTTCAAGCCACCGCAACTTTACTGGCTCGATCATCTTTATCTTCCAGCCGGCAGAAGAAGGGGGCGGCGGCGCTCGCGAAATGATTAAAGATGGTTTGTTTAAGCAATTTCCATGCGATGCTGTTTTCGGCTTACATAATTGGCCTGGTTTAGCGGAAGGTCACTTTGGCGTTACTCCAGGGCCGATGATGGCATCGAGCAATGAGTTCACGATCACCATTCGCGGTAAAGGGGGCCATGCTGCCTTACCGCACAACAGCGCCGATCCCGTTCTTGCTGGAGCGCACGTGGTCACAGCACTGCAAAGCATCATTACCCGCAATAAGCGCCCAGTCGATGCCGCCGTTCTATCGGTTACGCAGTTTCATGCGGGCGAGACCAGCAATGTGATTCCCGATAGCGCGCTTATTGGGGGCACGGTTCGCACCTTCACGAATGAGGTACTCGATCTAATTGAGCAACGCTTAAATGAGGTGGCAAAACATGTTGCGCAAAGTTTTGATTGCCAAGCCGATGTTGTCTTCACACGCAATTACCCACCTACGATTAACCATGAGCAGGAAACGCAATTTGCCATCAGTGTCATGCAGGATCTTGTGGGCACAGAAAACGTCAATGTCCGAATTGATCCCACCATGGGGGCAGAAGACTTTGCCTTCATGCTACAAGAAAAACCCGGATGCTATGTGTTTTTAGGCAATGGCGATGGCGATCACCGCAGCACCGGTCACGGCATGGGGCCGTGCCACCTGCATAATCCCTCGTACGACTTTAATGACGCGCTGATCCCGGTCGGCGTGAATTACTGGGTTGCATTGGCGCAAAAATTTCTAGCCAAATCCTAAACGCAGTAAATAATTCGATTACGAATTTTTAAATTTTGGTGGTCGCTTTTCAATAAATGCGGCCATTCCTTCTTTTTGATCGTCTGTTCCAAAACAGCTATGAAATAGGCGGCGCTCAAAGCGAATGCCCTCAGTTAAAGGCATCTCATAGGCTGCGTTGATGCTTTCTTTCACCATCATGGTGGTGAGTAGCGGCATGTCAGCAATGGTCTTTGCAATCGCGCCCACTTGAGTCAGTAATTCTGCAGCGGGAAAAATGCGACTCACTAAACCCGCGCGTTCGGCCTCTTGAGCATCCATCATCCGTCCGGTAAGGCAGAGATCCATTGCTTTGGATTTAGAGACTGCCCTCGGTAAGCGCTGCGTGCCGCCTGCGCCTGGCAAGATGCCTAACTTCACTTCGGGCTGACCAAACTTAGCGCTATCGCCAGCAATGATCATGTCGCACATCATGGCAAGTTCACAACCGCCACCAAGCGCATAGCCATTGACCGCTGCAATCACTGGCTTACGAATTTTCCGAATGGTTTCCCAATTACGGGTAATGAAGTCCTGCCGATACACCTCATGAAATCCATACTCAGCCATACTCGCAACGTCTGCGCCAGCAGCAAAGGCTTTCTCGCTCCCCGTAATAATGATGCAGCCAATCTGATCGTCTGCATCAAATGCCAATAAGGCTGCGCCCAACTCATCCATCAAGGCATCGTTTAAGGCATTGAGGACTTGTGGGCGATTTAAAGTAACCGTTGCTACTTTGCCATTAACGGCGGTGAGTATGGTGTCGTAACGCATTTTTTCCTTTAAGCGATTGCGATTTTGCGCGCATCATCGCGCGCATTTACTTCGGTAATAGTAACCACATCTGACCATCTTGCTTCATCCTACCGGCAAGCTCTCCAGCAGCATCGCCCGTACCCCAATAGTAATCGGCACGAACGCCGCCCACAATAGCCGTCCCTGTATCTTGTGCCATCACTAAGCGGCGCAAGGTTTGCTTACTCAGGGGCCGTGTGGTTGCAATGAAAACCGGCGCTCCGAGTGGCATTGCTTTGAGGTCGACTGCAATGCTGCGCTCTGCCGTTAAGGGCACGCCCAGCGCGCCGATCGGGCCTAAATCAGGACTGACATTACTCGGCAACTCTTTAAAGAACACAAACCGCGGATTAGCATTGAGCATTTCTTCGACGCGGCGGGGGTTGCGCTTGGCCCAGCTCTGAATGCCCTGCATCGTCGCTTGGCTACGGGTGATTTCGCCTTTATTTAAAAGCCATTGTGCAAACGACTTGAATGGTTGGTCATTGGTGCCTGCAAAGCCAAAGCGCAAGACCGTGCCATCATCTAATCTCACTTTGCCCGAACCCTGAATTTGCATAAAGGCAGCAGCAACGGGATCTTCGACCCACACCAGCTCTGAGCCCCGCAATAGGTTCGAGTCCATTAACTCTGCGCGTGTTGGTCCTGGATTCGGTTTATTGCGGCTCCATGCTGCGGGATAGCCATATAGCGGCACAGTGTATCGCGTGGTGCGAAAGCGTGAGCCATTCATGATCGGCTCGTAATAGCCTGTCACTAAGCCTGTTTCACTTCCAGTGGAATTACTCCGAATAGCGTATGCCTGAAACGCATCCTCAAAATAGCGCCGCACTGCCTGTGGATTCGATCCAGAAACGGTTTTGGCACGATCGCAAACGCTACTCCAGGAGCGAGTGCTATTGCGCTTCACCATGGCTTTGCAACTTTCTAGCCATGCAGACCAAGCAGCGCTCAAATCATCTTCTTGCCAGCCGGGTATTTGCTGCCACGCGACCGGACTAAAGGTGGCGATTGGACTAGTAAAGCTGGCTGCTGGAGCGCTACTATCGATCGATGGCCCTCGTTGTCCCGGGGCTCGTGTGGGTGGAGTAGCGCACCCCGCCAGCAAAAATAACACTAGAGCGCACATCGCGATAAGATGACTCTGAAGCAGCAATTGCTGTTTTGTGGCTTTACGAAAAGGGTGCCAATTCATCATCATGATTGCCAATTTACTCGATCAATACCCCATGTTGCTATTTGTGCTCGAGGGACTGCTTGCCTTGTGCCTACTTTTATTCATTGTTTTTTGGACTAGCAAAGGCAGAAAAGAGGACTAAGTCCCAACACCCTTAATGCAGGGTGCGCGGCATAACGAGGGCAAATTCAGCGATCGGCGCCTGAAAAAAGTGGGCATCCTCCGTAACGCAGAAGTATTCCCCGCGCATGGTTCCCGCCGGCGTGGGCAAAGTAGCCCAGCTGGTGTACTCAAACTGCTCACCTGTGCGCAATAGGGGTTGCTGCCCCACAATCCCGAGGCCACGAACTTCCTGCACGGCATTGTCCCCATCGGTGATGTGCCAGTGGCGTGCAATGAGCTGCACCGGGGTAGTGCCGATATTGCGAATCGTGACCGTGTAGGCAAAGGCAAATTGCCGGTTATCGGGGTCGGACTGCTCTGGCAAGTACTGAGAGCGAACGGAAATACGGATTTCGTGGGAATTCATGGAGGCATTCTGCTTCATCCTGAGGGCAACTGCAAGCTAGAATCTAGGTATGGACCGTCAAAAACCCTTTTCTTTCAAGCCAATATGAGCCAAAAGCCAGAACTAGGTCAATCGAAGCAATACCTTATTGCCCCCTCCATTCTGTCTGCTGACTTTGCTCGCTTGGGCGAGGAAGTCACTGGCGTTCTGTCTGCCGGGGCAGACTGGGTGCACTTTGATGTGATGGACAACCATTACGTGCCCAATCTAACCATTGGGCCTCTGGTTTGCGAAGCGATCCGCTCCTATGCTGTAAAAGATGGCAAACCGGCCATGATTGATGTCCATTTGATGGTGGAGCCCGTTGACCGTATCATTCCGGACTTTGCTAAGGCAGGGGCCAATTTAATTAGCTTCCATCCGGAAGCGAGTAGCCACGTGCACCGCAGCCTCAACTTGATTCGCGATCAGGGCTGCTACGCTGGCCTCGTTTTTAATCCGGCTACGCCACTGGATCACCTCGATCACACCTTGGATTTAATTGATTTGGTTTTGCTGATGTCAGTAAATCCTGGTTTTGGCGGGCAATCCTTTATTCCGAGCACGCTAGAGAAAATTGCGACGCTACGTGCGCGCCTAGATCGTCATGAGCGGGAGACTGGCAAACACATTCGCCTCGAAGTCGATGGTGGCATTAAGGCCGACAATATTGGGGCGATTGCCAAGGCGGGTGCCGATACCTTTGTTGCGGGATCGGCTATTTTTGGCAAACCAAATTATGCGGATGTAATTGCGGTCATGCGAACGGAAGTGAGCAAAGCCTAATGCAACGCACTGAATTTGATGCCCTCGCTGCCCAGGGTTTTAATCGCATTCCGCTTGTACAAGAAACCTTAGCCGACCTAGAAACACCGCTATCGCTGTACCTCAAACTCACCAGCACCAGCGGTCAAAAAAATACCTATTTACTGGAGTCCGTTGTTGGGGGCGAGCGCTTTGGGCGTTTTTCATTTATTGGCCTTCCAGCAAAAACCATCCTTCGCTCGATTGGCACTCCAATCGCACCCGCGACCGAAGTGGTCACAGACGGTAAGGTTGTTGAGACCAACCACGACAATCCATTGGATTTTATCGATGCGTACTTTAAGCGCTTTAAGGTAGCCGTTCCTCCCGGCCTTCCCCGCTTCTGCGGTGGCCTCGCAGGCTATTTTGGGTATGACACGGTGCGCTACATCGAGTCTCGTCTTGCACAACATAATTTGCCCGACGAATTGCACGTGCCCGATATTCAATTGATGCTCACCGAAGAGCTCGCAGTGATTGATAACGTCGCGGGCCGCATTTATTTAATTGTGTATGCGGATCCCAACATCAGTAACGATTTTGAGCGAGCGCAAGCTAGATTAGAAGAGCTGCGCCAGTACATCGGTCAATCGATCGCGATGCCTGCAACACCGCCAAGCGCTAAAACCGAATTAATACGCCGATTTGATGCGGCTGATTTTGAAGCCGCTGTGCGCCGCACGAAAGACTACATCCTGGCAGGCGACTGCATGCAAGTGGTGATTGGTCAGCGCATTAGCAAACCGTTTACTGAATCGCCGTTGGCGCTCTACCGCGCGCTGCGCTCATTAAACCCCTCGCCCTATATGTACTTTTATGATTTCGGCGACTTGCAGGTGGTTGGCTCATCGCCCGAGATCTTAGTGCGGCAAGAGCTGCGTGAATCACAAAAGATTGTGACCATTCGGCCTCTGGCTGGTACGCGTCCGCGCGGCGCTACCCCTGAAGAGGATGCGCGCTTAGCGACCGAACTACTCGCTGACCCCAAAGAAATTGCCGAGCACGTGATGTTGATTGATTTAGCGCGTAACGATGTGGGCCGAATTGCTAAGACGGGTACGGTCAAGGTCACGGACTCGATGGTGATTGAAAAATACTCGCATGTGCAGCACATTGTTAGCTCGGTTGAAGGAGAGCTACTCGATAATATGAGCAATATGAATGTGCTCCGAGCCACCTTTCCAGCAGGCACTTTATCGGGTGCTCCCAAGATACGCGCCATGGAAATCATCGATGAAATGGAGATAACCAAGCGCGGCATCTATGGTGGCGCAGCCGGTTACCTGTCTTTTTCTGGGGACATGGATGTAGCCATTGTGATTCGTACTGGCGTCATTCGCGATGGCATGCTGCACTCACAAGCAGGTGCTGGGGTTGTAGCTGACTCTGACCCAGCTGCCGAATGGCGCGAAACCGAAGCCAAGGCACGTGCGGTTCTGATGGCTGCTGACTTAGTACAAGGAGGTCTTGATGCTCCTCATGATTGATAACTACGATTCGTTCACCTATAACCTGGTGCAGTATTTTGCTGAACTGGGTGAAGACGTTCGCGTATATCGCAATGATGAAATTACCCTTGAACAGATTGAGGCACTCAAACCAGAGCGTATTTGTATTTCACCAGGACCTTGCAGCCCAAGCGAAGCGGGCATTTCAGTGGATGTGATTAAGCACTTTGCTGGCAAAGTACCTATTCTAGGAGTCTGCCTTGGCCACCAGGCCATTGGTGAAGCATTCGGGGGCAATATCATTCGCGCGCAAAAAGTCATGCATGGCAAAACCGATGCGATTACACATACCAGTGCTGGGGTATTTGAAAATCTCCCAAGCCCATTTACTGTCACGCGCTATCACTCGCTCGCGATTGATCGCAAAACTATTCCAGCGTGTTTAGAGATTACGGCGCAATCTGCCGATGGTGAAATCATGGGCGTACGGCACCGTGAGCTACCGATCGAGGGCGTTCAGTTCCATCCAGAATCCATTTTGTCTGAGCAGGGCCATGCCCTCCTCAAAAACTTCCTGCAATTAAAGGCACATTAAGCCATGCCGATTTCACCATCCGAAGCCCTGCAATCCTGTATTGAAGGTCGTGAACTGAGTCACGATGATATGACCGCGATGATGCGCCATATCATGAGCGGCGATATTCCCCCGACCCTAGTCGCCGCGTTTTTGGTTGCACTGCGCACCAAAAAGGAAACCGTAGGTGAAATCGCAGCCGCAGCACAAGTCATGCGCGAGTTTGCCACTCCGGTTCACATCAAGGACACACGGCATTTAGTCGATGTCGTTGGCACCGGCGGCGATGGCGCGCACACCTTTAACATTTCGACCGCGGCGATGTTTGTAGCTGCTGCTGCTGGCGCCAAAATTGCCAAGCATGGCAATCGCAGCGTGAGTAGCAAGTCCGGTAGCGCCGATGTCTTAGAGGCCTTAGGCGTCAATCTCAACGTAACTCCAGAGCGTGTTGCAGAAAGCATTTCAACACTGGGTGTGGGATTCATGTTTGCGCCCAACCACCACCCTGCAATGAAGAATGTCGTTCCCATTCGTAGAGAACTAGGGGTTCGCACTGTTTTCAACATTTTGGGGCCGCTGACCAACCCAGCCAATGCAAAACATATCTTGATGGGTGTGTTCAATGCAGAACTCGTCGGCATTCAGACGCGCGTCTTGCAATCCCTCGGCATGACCCATGCCATGGTGGTATTTGGCCGCGATGGCCTTGATGAAATCTCCCTCGAGGGCCCCACACTTATCGGCGAACTCAAAAATGGCCTCGTCAGTGAATATGAGATTCATCCCCGTGATTTTGGTTTAAGCACCGCGCCAACCAGCAGCTTTCAGGTCGCGAATGCCGAAGAGTCAAAGCAGATTGTCTTGCGCGTTCTCAGCGGCGAGGCAGGTCCTGCGAGTGACATTGTTTGCCTCAATGCTGGCGCCACACTCTATGTTGCTGATCTAGCGCCCGACATTGCCACCGGAGTCGCAATGGCTAAAGCGGCGATTGCAAGCGGCGCTGCACGCAGCACCCTAGATCAGTTCATTGCGGCGACGCAAATGGCATCATGAGTGATATCTTAGAGCGCATTATTGCGACTAAGCGCGTTGAAGTTGCGCACGGCCTGAAAACCATGCCAATGAACACATTGCGTGATCAAGTCGAAGCGCAGCGCCAAGATCCTTTCTATACGCCGCGTGGATTCGTGGCCGCGATTGAGCGCAAGATCGCCAACGGCAATCCGGGCATCATCGCTGAAATTAAAAAAGCCAGTCCCAGCAAAGGAATCTTGCGTGCTGATTTTGAACCTGCATTAATTGCAAAAAGTTATGAGCAGTATGGTGCTGCCTGCCTTTCCGTGTTGACGGATGTTCAATATTTTCAGGGGTCGAGTGACTATTTAAAAGCAGCACGCGCTGCTTGCGCTCTTCCAGTTCTTCGCAAAGATTTTATGATCGATGCCTACCAGGTGCTTGATGCGCGCGCCATGGGTGCGGATGCGATTCTGCTCATTGCAGCGGCACTGGATTTGGATCAGATGCGTGAGCTTGAACAATGCGCATATGATCTTGGCATGGATGTCTTGGTTGAAGTACACAATGCAGAAGAGCTTAGTGCTGCGCTACAACTAAAAACCCCATTACTGGGTATCAATAACCGTAACCTTAAGACCTTTGAGGTCACTCTTGAAACCACCATTGACTTACTGAGCAGCATTGGCGACGACAAGATCATCGTGACCGAATCCGGCATCCTTGAGCGCGCTGATGTTCTGCGTATGCGAGAGCACCACGTCAATGCATTCTTAGTGGGCGAAGTATTCATGCGAGCGCCTGACCCTGGCGCAGCACTCGCTGCACTTTTTGCCTAACTCCCGCTGGGTACGCCACGCCGCATTAAATCAATGCTGTATTTAATGAGGGCAATTAGCA
>CALRRC020000010.1:0-9473 GCA_943370515.1 Erythrobacter sanguineus
TACCGGCCTAGATCCTTACAAAGTAAAGTCCAAACGTAATGACGGTAAACGGGACTCATTGCTGAGCTAGCTACTCCCCAGTGCTTCGTTATAAGAATTAAAACATAAACTTAGGAAATTTGCGGCTTTGCACAAAAAACCGCAATACCCATAAAAACTCTGGGATTAACTTCACTCCCAATTTCATTTTGACGAATGGCAAACCACTGGGTATTTACCATTCGCTTTCATCAGATAAATTAATCCTGTGCGCTTATGCAGACTCAATAATGGCGTTGAAGGTTTTGCTGGGACGCATCACTACATCACACTTCGCTGGGTCTGCAAAATAATACCCACCAATGTCGACCGGCTTGCCTTGAACGGCACCGAGCTCATCTACGATGTTTTTTTCTTGTGTCTCCAGTGCTTTTGCGATGGGCGCAAAGTGAGCCTGCAGCGCCTTATCCTCTGTTTGCTGGGCTAATGCCTGGGCCCAATACATGGATAAATAAAACTGACTGCCGCGGTTATCGAGCTCGCCCGTTTTAGTGGATGGTGACTTGCGATTTTCGAGCAGAGCGCCGGTTGCCTCATCTAGGGTACGCGCCAAAATTTTGGCTTTTTGGTTGCCGGTTTTATCGCCAATATCTTCTAGAGATACGGCCAGCGCCATAAACTCGCCTAAGGAATCCCAACGCAAATGATTTTCTTCGACCAATTGTTTGACGTGCTTCGGAGCCGAGCCACCTGCACCTGTTTCAAACAGTCCCCCACCCGCCATCAAAGGCACAATCGAGAGCATCTTAGCGCTGGTACCCAGCTCCAAAATGGGGAACAAGTCGGTGAGGTAGTCGCGCAAAATATTACCAGTGACTGAAATCGTATCCTTGCCGCGAATCACGCGCTCCAAGGTGTAACGCATCGCCCTCGTTTGCGACATGATCTGAATATCTAGCCCGGTGAGGTCATAGTCATTCAAGTAGGTCTTTACTTTCTTAATTAACTCTGCTTCATGAGGGCGATACTCATCCAGCCAGAATACAGCCGGGGTATTCGATAAACGAGCACGATTAACCGCCAACTTAACCCAATCCCGAATCGGCGCATCCTTCACTTGGCACATGCGCCAGATATCACCCTCTTCTACCTGCTGCTCGAGCAAAACGGTGCCATCATCGGCCACGATGCGAGCTGTGCCGGGTTCAGCGATTTCAAAGGTCTTGTCGTGTGAGCCATATTCTTCGGCTTGCTGCGCCATTAAGCCAACGTTGGGTACTGTACCCATTGTTTTAGGATCAAAGTTGCCGTGGGTTTTACAGAAATTGATGATTTCTTGGTAGATTCGTGCAAAGGTGCTTTCTGGAATAACTGCTTTGGTGTCTTGCGGCCGTCCATCTGCCCCCCACATCTTGCCGCCAATTCGAATCATGGCTGGCATGGATGCATCCACAATCACATCGCTTGGCGAATGCAAATTCGAAATGCCCTTGGCTGAATCCACCATCGCCAAGGCAGGACGATGCTCATGGCATGCATGCAAATCCCTGACTATCTCTTGGTGCTTGGAGTCAGGTAAAGAGGCGATCTTGTCATACACACTGCTCAAACCATTGTTAGCATTCACACCAAGCTCTGCGAAGAGTTTTTCGTGTTTTGCAAAGGCATCTTTGTAAAAAATCTTGACTGCGTGGCCAAAGACAATCGGATGTGAAATCTTCATCATCGTTGCCTTGACGTGCAAGGAAAACATGAGCCCAGTCTTATAAGCATCTTCCATCTCTGCTTCGTAAAAAGCACATAGGGCTTTTTTACTCATGTACATGCTATCAATCACTTCGCCTTCTTGCAGGCTAATCTTCGGCTTTAAAACAATCGTTTTTCCGCTCTTGGTTACGAGGTCCATCTTCACATCGCAGGCCTTCGTCATCGTCATGGATTTTTCACTGGAGTAAAAATCACCGCCATGCATATGCGATACATGGGTGCGTGAAGCCTGACTCCAAACGCCCATGGAGTGGGGATTGTTGCGTGCATAACGCTTGACTGCGGCTGGAGCACGGCGATCTGAATTGCCTTCGCGCAAGACTGGATTAACGGCACTGCCTAAGCATTTTGCATACCGCGCCCGTATGGCTTTCTCGTCATCATTCTTGGCGTCATCTGGAAAATCAGGAATGGCATAGCCTTTACTCTGCAACTCCTTAATGGCATCTTGGAGCTGCGGTACGGACGCACTAATATTAGGTAACTTAATGATGTTGGTGTCGGGCTGCAAAGTCATCTTGCCTAGCTCGGCCAAATTGTTGGGCACACGCTGTGCCTCCGTTAAGTATTCTGGAAATTCAGCCAAGATTCGGGCCGCCACAGAGATGTCACTTTTAACAATATCAATTCCAGCCGATTTCGCAAACGCGCTAATGACTGGCAAAAATGCACAGGTTGCAAGCGCAGGGGCTTCGTCTGTGAAGGTATAAATGATCTTTGAATTTCCTGATGCCATGACTGTTCCTTAAATTGGATAACGCAATTGAGCATGGTTTTTCACCCGCCCGATGCATGCCGCACGCCATGAATGCTGCGAGCGCACAATAAAAATCCGACATGCAAACAACCCATTTTAAAGCATCGCCTTTGCAGAAAAGGCGCTGGTTTTATATACTGAGATGGCTTATTACTGAATGAAGCGCATTATTCCCAGTAATGCACTAAATTAGTGCATTTTGATCATTCCCCCCTAAATAAGACTGCCCAATCCATGAATACCCCTCTTAAACTCGGTCTATTGATTCTGGCTGGAGGCCTGGCTGTGGCATTCTTAATGCCGAAATCCGGCGGCGATTCGAAACCGCCCTCAATCCCATCCTCCATAAAGGCAAATACCGTGAGCGAATTTCAAAAAATTGACACCGTCGTAGGCAGCGGAGTAGAAGCAACAGCCGGGTCCGATGTATCGGTTCACTACACCGGCTGGCTGCATGATCCATCCGCACCTGACCTTAAGGGCAAAAAATTTGATAGTTCAGTCGATCGCGGCCAAGCATTTGAATTTCCTTTGGGTGGCGGTCGGGTGATTAAAGGCTGGGATGAGGGTGTTGCTGGCATGAAAGTCGGCGGCAAACGCACCCTAATCATTCCTGCGGAGATGGGCTATGGTGCGCGCGGGGCTGGCGGCGTTATTCCACCCAACGCAACACTGGTATTCGATGTGGAGCTACTCGGCGTTAACTAATCCGGTATTAAGTAATGCAAAAAAGCCTTCTGATGTGAGAGGGCTTTTTTAGTTTTCAGGGGTCGGAAAGCGAGTACCGCAATGCCTGCAGTATTGATCCGTTACTTCGTGACCATCGGTATAACAAGCATCGCAGTCTCTTTTAGCAACTGACAATTGGTTGCGGCGGTGCGCAAACTCCGCGGTCACAATCCCCGTTGGCACAGCCAATGTACCCCAGCCCATCAGCATCATCGCCGAAGAAATGAGTTTGCCCAAATCGGTGTGCGGAGTGATGTCACCAAAGCCGACGGTTGTCATTGTCGTGATTGCCCAATACACCGCAATCGGAATGCTCGTAAATCCATTGCTTGGTCCTTCCACGACGTACATGATGGAGCCCATCACGGTTACCACCATCAACACCACCGATAAAAACACCAGAATCTTGCGTCTGCTAGCCGATAGGGCTTCAGCCAGATGCTGATACTCCGACATGTATGCGGTTAACTTAAAAATGCGGAACATCCGAATCAAACGCAATACGCGCACATCAATTAATGCATGCAGCTCAGGAAAGAGAAGTGCTAGATACGTCGGCACCACCGCCAGAAAATCAATCACTCCATAGAAGCTCGTTGCGTAACGCCAGCGGTACTTCGCGCAATACAAGCGGGCAAGGTATTCAATACTGAAGAGTATGGTGAACATCCACTCCAGCGTGACTAATTCGCTATGGAATTGTTTTGAAATCGATGCCACGCTATCGAGAACGACGACCGATACGGAGAGCAAGATGGCATAAATTAAAACGCGATCAAACAACAGACCCATCTTCGTATCGGATTCAAAAATAACCACATACATGCGCTCCTTCAATGAATGCGCAGTAGGGTGTTTTGGATCGGTGGAGTGGGCGGTCATGGGCTTATAAATACTAAATCAGTTGAGTCTCTATTTTACGAATCGGTCCAAATACCCCAACTATGATTCGGTGGTGAGGGCTGGTTCCAGCGCAAAGGATATTTGCATTGCCCTACTCCTAGGCGACTCCAGATATAAGCCACTATAAAAATGGTGAGTACCCCCAACATGACTACTGCACCTAAATGCATGAGTCCTGCTTGCGCCTGAATCATGATGAGTGGATTGGCACCTGCCGGTGGGTGGACGGTCTTGGTAATCAACATCAAAACGATCGTGATGACTACAGCAAGCGCCATCACCCACAAGGCGTCTCCGGCAAGCTGGTATGCCGCAATGCCAACGGCAGCTGCAATAAAGTGACCGCCAAATAATGCGCGAGGCTGTGCTGGGGGCAAAGTTGTTAAGCCAAACAGAAATAAAGTGGAGCCGCCCAAGGACGCAAGAAGCAGTGGCGTAGTAGCATTGCCCGTGACCCATAAAGCGGCTGTAATGGCAATCGCTGATCCGAATGCAACCCATGCCAAGCGTAGAAAAACAGTTCTCATGCCACTACGATACAAGCAAATTCAGTAGTGTTGCGATAAAACTAGGGTGAATTAGGCTTGCTTTGACAACAGGCTTTTGCAAGGCGCAGTAGAGGCGGTCCAAAAAACCCCGAAATGCCATGACGATGCTTGGCAAAGAAACGGTAGCTGGGCCCTAGAATCGGCATCATCCAGCGGCGCGAAAAAATCCATGCCATCAGCGGCAAATTAGCCCGGCGGTATGCCTCCCCAAACACGGCCACTCCATTCATGGGTGGCTCGCCTTCGATCTGACCATACATGCTGGCCAAGGCCTCTTCGCAAGACACCCCTACTGCTTGTGGATCGTATTGCGCTGAATTGATATCAACAAAATGAAGTAAGCCTGCTTGATTGCGGTTTTGCAAAAAAAGGATTTCTGCCTGGCATAAGGGGCAGGCGCCGTCGTAAAAAAGGGTAAAGGGTTTCATCGTCCGTGGGACTGCTTGTATTGGGTCGGGCAATAGGCGCGATCGATATCGGGACTTCGCAGTGCACTATGTTTGGTTGCGCGACCCGTCACACGAGCACGCCACAAACGAAAGGAGCCAGGCTTTAAATTAGCGCGCATGAGGCGAATCACTGCAGACTCTGCTAGGCCATAGGTACGCAAAATGGCCTCAAAAGGCGTACGGTCCTCCCATGCCATTTCTATGATGCGCGACACGTCGGCCGAACTCAGTTCTGCTGGGGTTGGGGAGGGATGATCTAGGGATGGCATACCAAGCAAGTGTAGAGCTTATTCACTAGAATGGTGTGATCCCCACTTCATTCAATCTGTCATGCAGCTCCCCGCCCTCCGTATCGCTCGTTTTGGTTTGCTAGCCTGCCTACTGGGTGGACTCGCGGCTTGCGATAAAAATGACTACACCACCTGGAGCTGCCTTCCAGGGGCGGATGGAGCAAAAGTAACCATGGTACTTAGTCGCTCGCTCATGACTCTCGATCCACCGCAGAGCGCAGCCAATCCATCGAGTAAGAACCAGACTGACTTGCGTTTTTGTGGCAGCTTGGGGCACGACAGCTATTTCGATGCACGTTGCCCGGCCGATACGCTATCGGCCCTGATCCGCTTTACACCCGGATCCGGAGCGCTCCGTCTGGGCACACAAACGATGCAGTGCACCGTTCTTTGATTCATTTCTTAATCCTCCATGCCAACTAAAAATCCACTCAGCCCCAAAAAGTTATTACTGACGAAGTGGACTGCCGTTAACCCCATTAAAAAGCAAAAGCATTTTTTGGTGAGCAAAGTCATTCTGCCCGAATTGCCCCATGAGGCCATCCAGTACGTGGAGATTGAAGCCGTCTTTAGTAAAGAAATGCGGCAAATTGATTGGCATGAATTGACAGACGCCACCATCTGGAAACAGGGCTGGGTTTAAATGATGCCATCCCTACCCGAGGGTTATCGCGCCCTCATCATCGGCTCATCCGGAACGATTGGGTCGGCTTTCTTGGAGCTGCTTCAGGCTGACCCCCGTTGTAGCCAGGTGACTGGCATTCATCGCCACTCCAGTCCAGCCATTAACTACGCAGATGAATCATCGATTGGAATAGCTGCAGAGGCCTTGGCATCCAGCGGGCCATTTCACCTCATCATCAACGCTATTGGCGCCTTGCATACCGATGCGTGGAGCCCTGAAAAAAAGGGTGCTGATTTGTGTTTCGGCCAGCTAGAGGCGATCTTCAAGATCAACACGTTTGGTCCTGCAGTAACGCTAGCCAAGTTCAGCGCCCTGCTCGCTAAAGACAATGCCATCATGGCCGTCATTTCAGCTAAGGTGGGTAGCATTGAAGACAATCGCTTGGGCGGCTGGTATAGCTATCGCGCATCCAAAGCAGCGCTCAACATGCTACTCAAAACGACTGCAATTGAGTTACGGCGTACACAAGCCAACACCAAGTTAATTGCGCTCCACCCTGGTACCGTCAACTCACGACTCTCCAAGCCATTTAAAGGGGAGCAAATTGGTCGGCCAGCGATCGATGCGGCGCGCGATATGCTGACTGTACTCAATCAATTACCGCTGTCTGAATCGGGCAGCTTTTACAGTTACTCAGGGGAAAAATTACCATGGTGATCCGAGCACAATTCCAATTCTGCCAACGCATGATGGCCATGCTAGTCATTACGCTTTGCCTCAGCACTGCAGCGCTTGCTAACTTAGCTAGCCCAATGACGGATGGTCAGCACATTCTGCTGATGCGCCATGCCGACGCCCCCGGCTTTAGCGATCCCGCAGGCTACCGCCTCGATCAATGCAGTACACAGCGTAATTTGGGTGAGTTTGGAAAAAAACAGGCTGAGCGTACCGGGCAGTGGCTGAGTCAACAGGGCATTGATAGTGCCAAAGTCTTTAGCAGTCCGTGGTGCCGCTGTGTTGACACTGCTACCTTGTTAAATAAAGGGCCAGTAATGATCGATAAATCACTGGGTTCTTTTTTTGAAAGCATGGGTCAATCAAATCAGCAAACCGAAGGGCTACGTCAGCTGGTTCAAAAGAGCCTCAAGCAATTTCCTAAAACGCCCATCATTATGGTCAGTCACCACGTCAACATTGAGGCATTCACGGGAGTAGTGCTTGGCTCTGGCGATATGGTCCTTGTCAAAATTGGCCCCAATGGCAAGCCGATATCGCATCAAGTATTTGCGGGCATGCGCTGATCCGCAGAACAAGGAGGTAAGGGATTTAGCGTCCCATTACCCGGCGCAATTGTTCCAAAAAGAGTTCCTCGCCGTGTTGTACGCTCGTATGCCAATCGCTACCAGCGGAGGCATCGGCATCGTCCGTAATGTATTTGAATGAGCGCCATGGAATAGCTGCATCGTGTGCGACTGCGGCAATGGCAAAGAGTTCCATATCGACCACATCAATGGCTTGTGCAATCAGCCATGGGTCGGTCTCTGTTACAAAACTATCACCAGAGCCACACACATACACTCCGCCATCCGATACATAGGCATTCGGGCGCGTGGAAAATGGCACCTCTCCGCGTGGAGCCAAGGGCTCTGCAAAAACATCCCGCTGGACTACCTTACCAATATCCAGCAAGCCATTCACGGCTGGGTTAATTCGTCCTACGGTACCGAAATTAATGATCTCCCGTGGACTATAGGTTTGGATTGCCTTAAACGTTGCAATCGCTGCATTCAGCTTACCAATACCGGTATAAACCACTGCCGTTTTTGGCGGGAGGCGTTTTGGATCGAGCTCATTCTCTAAAGCGGTAATAATGACGAAGGGATGACTCATCTCAACATAAACCTTATGTAGTCGTTATCTTAGAAGCAATACGCAGCACAGACCAATGGTGACACTAAATTTATGAATACCCAGCCAATGCAATTGCTCGATTATCTGCCAACCATTACCGACTTTCCAAAGCCAGGCATTCAGTTTCGGGATATTTCCCCATTACTAGGCGATCCAGCAGCTTTTACTGAGGCCATCCGACATATGGCGTCAATTGCTCAGCAGTTGGACTACAGCCACATCATTGGGGTCGAATCGCGCGGATTTGTGTTTGCCTCAGCACTTGCCCTGCATACCCAAAAAAGCCTGGTCCTGGTCCGCAAGCCCAATAAACTGCCGCTAGCCAGTCACCGAGAGTCGTATGGCTTGGAATACGGATCGGACGCACTGGAAATCCAAAGCGCATCCTTGCCTGCTGGTTCACGCGCGCTACTGATCGATGATGTGTTGGCAACGGGTGGCACACTCATTGCCGCCGCAAAGCTGATCAAGCAAGTCGGGGCTAATGCCATTGCATCGATCTGCTTACTGGAAATTGAATGCTTAGGCGGCAGGTATAAATTAGAAAGCCATGGCATCGTTTCACATGCTGTTTTAAAGACGCCTTAGTCACTACTTAAGCTGCTTCTTATCTTCTTGAGTAATGTGTAGATTAGGAAAATAAAGCAGCAGGACGCCAGCGCCCGATGGGCAACTCAACCCAACGATATAAATAGTTTGCAACAATCCAGCTCAGCACAGACACAATCCCGATTGCAGCGACAGCCACTGCTGGACTTTGCACTTCCAATGCAATGAGTACGGTGTTGGTTAGCAAGATGAATGCAAAGTGGATTAAGAAGGCGCAATACGCCCGTGCGCTGGCCCACTGCATTGCACTGGCAAGCCACGATTGCGGATTCGAATAGGGTCTATTGCCTGCATACAACAATAAAAATGCAATACCAAGTGCAAGGTAATTGCGCAGCCAGACTGAATGCAGCGCAGAAAGAAGCAAAATGCAAGTAATCGCTACCAGTATCCTTTTTGCAATGGTCTGATTGACGCTTGTCTGAATTGCATTTAGGCCGCTAGCCCAATACGCCAGAACGCCAAGACCATAAGAGCCGATAAAGTAAATAAAGCTATCTTCAAAACTAGCATGGCGATTGAAGTACAAGAGCGATGCCACAACCAAAATGGTAATGACGCCGATGCGCACCATCTGCCGCTGAAACACCGCATAGATCAACGCCAGCGCTGTAAAAAGCTGCCAATCAATTGCCACATACCAAACCCCTGCCGAGATTGAGTCATACCCTAGTAAGCCTTGCAATAAAAAGACGTGCGCCAAAACTTGGGCGATGGTTTCGGGCTGACCAATGTACTCGTCCGCAGACCATTGGCGCGCTAGTACTGCACACACCATGGTGATCAATAATGCGACGATATACGGCCCAACCAAACGCAAGTAGCGACGAATCGCCAGTTGCGCTACCAATCGAGATCCCCTTACCTTTGAATGCGCATGACTTATGGCAAAGGCTTTTTCAGCCG
>CALRRC020000011.1:0-9426 GCA_943370515.1 Erythrobacter sanguineus
GGTGCGGTTGGGTTAGAGCCTAGTTTTTTTAATAACTTGAAAAAATCCGATAGTCTCTTTAAATCCATTACCGATGATCTAAAACCGCAGGGTAATTCGGGAAGCGCTGGCGCTTCAAAAGCAGTGGCTCCAGCGGCTCAGCCAAAAAATACGGCAAAGTCGGGCGCAAGTGCGACTCCTCAAGCAACCCTCTCAGATAATCCGATATTGGCTTTTTTCCAAAGAGTAGATTCCAAAATTATGAATCTCCTGTTTGGTAAGCCTGATAAATATGCTTATCTATCAGAAGACAAGTTCGAGCCTGCCGACTTGCCCGCCGGTTCCGCAAAGTCATCCCAGGTGAATAGCGTGCGGGATGTTTTGCAAGGGGCAAAGAAAACAGAGCAGGCCATTGGCGCTGTTTTAGCTCAAGAAAAAAGCTTGGCGGGCGTCGCTATTCTTGCGAAGTCAGCAGAAGCATTATTGGCTCCAAAAGGCGTACTAGAGCTGGATAAGATGGCGGCGGATTTTCCAGCCAGAAACTATGCAGAAAGCCTGGATGCGTTTGTGAAGGCAAGCACAGCATGGCAAAAAAATATTATTGACTCGGCTAATAATGCTGAATTACAAAAAGCCTTGGGTACGGTAATTGACCAAAAAGTATTGCTCGAGATTGAGCTCGGCAAAAAAGGGGCCGCTAAATCAGCACCTAAATTAGGTGAGGTGATGGCTAGGGTGCACCAAACGCCATGGCATACCAAGTTACCGCAAGAAAGTTCCGTAGCGTTAAAACTCTATGCACCTGGCATATCGACTATTCGTGAATTTGCCTCTGGCCATGAAGCCTTGAAGGTGGTTGCTCAGCAGAACTCCCAGGGCCTGGGATTTTTTGATTTCGAGACTGCAGGTGGATTTTTGGGACTCACTCTATTGTCCCTTTGTGGAATGTTGGGGGTCGCCATTGGGGGATTCTTCTACCTGCGCAATACCAGCCTGAACGCAATCGATTTGCAACGTGCCGCACCCGTTGCCTCCGCTACCGACCAGATCCTTAGCTCAATTGATTTGGGCTTTGATAATGCGCCCAGCATGAAGGTGTTGGATGAAAAAGAACGTGATCCAAAGCCTTCCGCAGCAGAGCGCCGACCGCAGGCTAATGAAGCAGCGGCAACGCCCGAATTAAAAACAGTCGTTAACGTCATTTCCGAGCTGAGTGGTGACTTAAAAGAAAGAATTAGTAATATTGAGCGGCGCTTTAAATTACTTGGCCAGTTAAGTAATAAGCTACGCCATTCCGTCAATACGCTCCAAGATAAGGCGGCGCAAATTCGCCCTGCTAACTCGACTGAGGATGATGCAATTTACGCTGGTTCAACCGACAGGGGCGGTAGGGTAGGCCCGTTGGATCAACTGCAAGATGCATTCTTTGCTTTAAAACAGCAAGGTGTCCGACTCTATTTGGCGATTTTAGATAATCACTCCAGTAAGCAGCTTGCGGTGGAAACGGAGCAGTTAAATCTACTGGTAGACCGCGTAGAAGCGACTGTGTCGAAAATGCGGGGCTCACTTGCACTGGCTTTGGACCAAGCGGCTGCTTCTGAGCAGTTTGCTCCAGAGGTCTCTTTAGAGGCGATTGAGTTGATATCGATGGATGCGAAACAAGTGATTCGTGACCTCGATGTTTGGGAGGAAGAGTTTGATGGCCTCGGTCAGGAGTTTTCGGACCTCAAACGTCAAGCTAAAACCTAATTCGGTGTATTGGATAAAAGCGCAACCTTATGGCTGAAGAAAAACCGCTATTTCTAATTGACGTTGATCGTGCGATCGAGGGACTGCTGTCGTCTTCTCCAGTCAATGGTGATGCGGGATCGGCCAGAGTTCAGTCTTTGGTCATGTACAGCGTTGATTTGGCCAATGCCCTTGATGGTGCTGGGCTCGATGCATTGAGTGGATTTGCAAATGACTTGTCCGAGAGTTTTATTGCCAATCGCCCCCAAGCATTTTTGTTGATTACAGAGTTAATTACCTTAGTCAATGCAGAGACCGCGTTGATCCATCCCTCGGGTAGCTCTCAGGCTTCAGTCAGTCTTGAGCGCTTAAATCAGGCTAAAGCGGATTTCGAGAAAAAGTTAAATCAGTTGAAAGAAGGCGTGCCGATTTCGCCGGAGCCATTGTCGATTGCCGCCCTGCCGTCTGATGTGTTGGCAGAGAAGGTAGAGCCGCAGGTCCCGCAAACAGCACCGATTGATGAAGATGAATACGTCGACGAATTTCCTAATCAGGAATTTTCTTCGGAGATCAAAGATCGCTTGCGTGCATTCGAAAAACCCCCGGAGCCTCAACCTGAACCTCAAGCGCAAGCAGCAGCACCCCAATTTGCAGAAGATGATCAAACAAAGCTTGAGCCGAGCCGCAATGAGGACCATGCTGCCCATGATCTCAATCGGCTTTTTACGCCACGGCAGGATTCGCCACCCGCCGTTATGCCAGCACCAAAAGCATTTTCAATCCCCGAGGGCCTGACCAAGCCAATTGATCGGGCAAGCACCTTTGATTACTCTGGTCATACACGGTACCAAGACAAGCATTACGTTTTAGACCGCGCAAGCAATTTGAATCGGCTGCAAAAAGCCCGGAGTCTAGCTGGTAAGGGCCAAAGTTGGAGCGGGGTTGAGCTCGACTTTGTGTTGAGTAAAGAACAGGATGAGCTAATCCATACAGGGCAGCAATCGTTGCGGCATATTTTTGATAATTTGACGGATGAGCTTTTAATTGATGAGGTGTATGCCGATGCGGATATAGCCCAGCAACTTCTCACGATTCTCAGTATTTTGCCGCCATGCCCCAGTATTTTTGCGGTTCAGCAAGAGCTGATGATCTTCATCGACCTCGATCACATTTCTTTATCGCAAGAGCATCTGCTGGCAGTGGGAAGCATGATGGCTGAAATCGGTGGCTCCTTAGAGGTGCACCACGAAGGCGTCCGTCTTTCTTGCCCATCGAGTCTCTTGAGAATGCCGATGGCGTATTTTTCACGCCACGGAAATTTCTATGCTGTGTCGGCGATTCAATATTTGGGAGAAGAGCAGCTGGATAAAGCCTCTGACTCGAAAGTGGATTCGATCGGTGAAATCATTCATCCAGCCAAAAAGATTGCGGTTCGCGCCGGACTGGAGACCTACTGGCTGTATGCCCACGAATTTTTGGGCGTAGAAAATATGAACGTCCATCAAAATATTCCTGCGGCATTGGATCGACCCCATTGGTTGGCTGGCGTTGCTCTGGATGGGGCCAATAATGTCTACTCTTGGGTTGCGCTCGAGAGGTACGTCAAATAATGCGCGGCCTTCGCCTCCCCCTAAGTATTGGCCTAATGCTCTGGTTTTTGGCGATTTCAGCCCAAGCCACAATGACGCCGGACTTGGAGGCCTCGATTAAGCGCTACATTCAAAAGAGCCCCAGTGTGAATGGCTTGCGAGTGGAGGTTCAGTTGATTGAGCCCAATCAGATGATTCCACCCTGCATTGGCGGCTCGATTGAGATCATCACGCCCCCTGGCGTACGACTATGGGGTAGAAGTACCCTGCAATTGCGCTGCGCTAAGGCTTCCTGGATGGTCAATGTGCCATTAAATATCCGTGCTTTCGGCGATTATGTGGTTGCTAGCCGCTACCTGCCTTTTGGGCAAAAGCTCGAAAGTGGCGATATTCGGGTGATTGAGGGCGATTTAAGCGTCCTGCCCGACGATGTCTTGAGAACGCCCCGCGCAGCCTACGATAAGGTATTGGGTCGACCACTGCAAATGGGCGCCCCGATTGGGCTAAACGATTTAAAGGAATCTGCCGTAGTTAAATCAGGAGACCCCGTTTTGATACAGCTGGTTGGTAAGGGCTTTCAGGTATCTGGCGAGGGAACCGCCCAAAGTTCTGGCATGGTTGGTGATATGGTGCGGGTTCGGCTGATGGACGGCCAGACTTTGCAGGGCAGGGTGTTAAGACCAGGCGTGGTTGGGGTTAATTTAGAGTGAGCAATGACTTACTTTATGCGGTACAGTATTAGTTAAAGGTAGTTAGCTAGTAAAATGACGGTATAGCGGTAAACAGGAGAAGACGATGAAGATTAATGAGAATGCACCACTGATTCCGCCAAATTCAGGAGTGGCCAAAGCTACCCCAGGCGTAAGCTCGTCTGCCGTTAATCAGTCTCCTAGCAAAACTACTGCCGAGGCGGTTCCTGGTCCGGCGGTTAATCTGGACATTAGCTTGACTGCCAAATTAGCGGAAGTGCAAAGCGATTCCAAAGCCAACAAAGCAAGCGATGAGGCCTTAATCCAAAAACTGCGCGCCAAGGTTGCTGCCGGTGAATTCGAAATCGATTACAAACAAATCTCTCAGGCCATGCTCAAGGACGTTGTTGCTGCAATTGGTCATAAACCGAACAGCATCTAAGCCGTACCCAATCCTGTAGTAACGCCCCATTGAATGCGTTCACCCCACTATGACCGACTCTGCCGGCACAATGCCATTTGATGCACTGCACGCATTTTTAGAAAAAATTGACATTGCTGTACGGGATTTGCGTTCCGCCCTCGAGGCAAATGACATGGATGGTTTACCTGCTGCTCTTGAGCTCACCAATGCGGCCTTAGAGTCGATCAATGCGTATCCCGGCGGCGCAGAAAAACTCAGGGGGGATATTAATCAATTCCCCGAAGGTCAAAAAGAGCAGTTATTAAACTTGCTCAATGAAACGTCCACCAACCACCAAATTAATGGCGATCTAATACGCCTAGCGATGCAGCGCAGCGCTGCCATGCAGTCCTTTATTGCGCAGCAAGCCCCGGGTGCCACCTACGGCAGCGACGGCGGCGTGCCCGGCTCGGTCGGCGGCGTCTTATCCCGCAAGGTTTAAGGCTTTCACGCGCACCCAAAGCGTACATCCATGGGGTAAACATTCGTATAATTGGAGTTTTCCCAAGCCCCAATTGAGATTCTGCTGCATGGCAGCAAGGGGTCATTTGAACTGCACCCAATGCCATTTAAAATTTACCGACCCGACGCTGGCGATATTGATCCTAAATACAGCTTAGATAGTCGTTTTTTATACAAAAACCTGGAAAAATTCTTTTCACCAGGTCCGGTTTCCGCCATCTTCAATGCCAAATCGTCCCAGTTACTACCAGTGAGTGTCGATGGTATCGACGCCAAGACAGGCTTTAAATTCAAGGTAGAAGAGCCCCCTAAAAATGGGGTTCACGCATTCATCAGTGACCCTTGTGTTTTTGTATCTGGGCTGGAACTGGGTAAATTGCAATTTCCGATGCAGGGATTAAGGCAGTTGGATAGCGGATTACTCGCATGCGATATCCCCAAGGCCGCCGATTTAATCCAGCGACGCGAGGATTTTAGGGTTCCCGCCCCTCCCGATAGGGCGTTTAAGGCCTTGATTTATTTCACTGTTGGTAAGGAAATGATTGCAGACATCATTGATATTTCCGATAACGGCATTCAGTTCGATGTGCGTCTGGGCGCGACCGAGCTGGAGGTCGGAACAATTTGGACGAATTGCACCTTAGAGCGATTGCAAGCGCGAACCGCTAAGTTTGATCTCATCATTCGAAATACCAGGCCAAGCCTCTTGGAGGAGTCACGGATTCGGGTGGGGTGCGAGCTGCATCAGCCTACCCGCTTGAATTTAAATGAGTTTGCCAGCACCAGGACGGCCATTCAAAGCTCTCGAGTCAACCGTAGAATCAATTATTGGTATCAAGACGCGTCGTGGTGTTGATTTTCTGACCCCAATCTAGCAAAAAATCGAATCCATTGATGGTGATTTACGAAATATAATTAACCCTATATAAATTTTATTTGGGGTTTGATGCTATGGGTTACGGCGCAATTGAATTAGGTCAACTCAATATGCAAAAAGGCAAGTTTGATGTTGCCTTTGATATTTTGTATGACTGTGCGGTGAATGACCAAAATGACGATGCCGTTTTCCTGATGACCAAAATGGTGTTCGATGGAAGCCTCTCCCCTGAACACATTGAAAAATTCTACGAGTTACAAAAGGGGCATACTAGCCTGGGTAATGGTTATGCGCTTTTTAATGTGGGCTTGATGCACGAGCGCGGCCTTGGCAAGGTGGCTCAAAACTACAAAATTGCAGTTGATTATTACCAAAAAGCAGTTAAGGAAGAGGTGAAGGACGCTTATTGCAATTTGGGTAATATTCTGGCTCTGGGATTAGGAATAGAGCAGGGCGTTCCTAGGGATGTAAACATGGGCATCAAATACCTCGCCATAGGTGCCGAAGAAGGAAGTCGGCAGTGCGCGTATACCTTAGGCTCGCTCTATGGCAAGGGTGAATTTATTCCGCTTGACCTTAAAAAATCCTTCTACTATCTCTCGCTAGCAGCGCTGCAGGGCCATGATCAAGCAAAACGAGTGCTGCATATTTTTGTACACAGCCATAAAGAAAACTACGACGAAGAAATGACTGCTGCGGAGTTGCAATTTGGCAAGATACAAAATATACGCATGCTGTATAAGTGCCTGTAACTGAATCGCAATTACGGCAAATCTGGCTTCATTAGCGTAGTTCCTTAAAGTAGTACGATCGACACGGGGGCAAATCCAGCGCTCCACACCGTGCCTCAAAGCTGTAATCACCCTCACAATTGGTTGCCCATGCAGTTTGATAATTCGCGTTTAGATATTGCTACCTCGAACCTTAGAAAGGGCAGGTATGCTGCCGCCTTTGAGATTTTCTTTGAGCTTGCGGTAAACGATTTGGATCAAGAGGCACAATTTGCCTTAACCAAGATGTGCTTTGATGGGCATCTTGATGCAGAGCAAATCAATAAATTGTTTACTTGGGTGAACTCCAACAGCAGCCTTGGCAATGGCTACGCCCACTTTAATGTGGGCCTGATGCACGAGCGCGGTATGGGGGAGATTAAACAGGATTACAAGACTGCAATTGAGTATTACGAGAAGGCAGTTAAAGAAGGGGTGCTTGATGCCTATTGCAATTTGGGCAATATCTACGCACTCGGTCTGGGCGAAGAGCAGGGTATTCCAAGGGATATTTTCAAGGGCATTGCGTATTTAGCAGAAGGGGCTCAAGAAGGGAGCCGTCAGGCCGCGTATACCCTGGGCTGTTTGTATGAGAAAGGGGAATACATCCCCCAGGACCATAAAAAAGCCTGCTACTACTTGGTACTCGCTACCTTACAAAAACACGATCAAGCCCATCGGGTCTTGATTATGTTCCAGCACGCGAACAAAGGAAACTACGATCTTGAGTTTGATGATGCTGAGACGCAGTATGGAAAAATTCAGAACATGCGTAAACTCTATCGCTGCCTGTAAAGAAATTGCGCCATCGCAAAAAGCTTAGGGGAGTAAAACTAGGCTTTGAGTTTAGCCCGAATGCGAATCATCCCTTGCGTATGAATTTGGCTAATCCGCCCCGGGGTAATGTTCATCACCTGGGCAATTTCTCGATAGGAAAGGTCTTCTTGATAGTGCAGCCCGAATACCAAGCGCTCATTTTCAGGTAATCCCTCTAGGATCACTGCGATGCGTTCGGCGAGCTGGCTCATCGCAACCGCGCGCATTGGATCGGAGTCCATCGCATCGGTGGGTAATAGGTCATCGGATAAATCATCCAGGGGCATCAAGTGCACCATGTTGGCCATGATGGCGTGGTAAGCCTCGATGGTGATTTCAGCGCCCAGCGCAATCTCTTTTTCGGATGGGTGACGGCCTAAGTTTTGCTCCAGTTTGCGAGTGACTTTCTCAATGCCCTCAAGCTCGTCGCGCTGATTGCGGGGGAGGATGTCGTTTTTTCGGCAGGAATCATAAATGGCGCCCCGAATGCGGGTGCGGGCGTAGGCCTCAAAGGCAAGGTTGGCTTGCGGCTCATACCGATTGAGGGCATCTAAAAGACCAGTAAGCCCTTCTTGAATCAGATCATCAACCTCGACATTGGGTGGCAGGCGCGAGCAAATTTGATGGGCAATTCGCTTGACCAGGGGCAAATGCTGCTCGATTGCTTGATTAATGTCGATCGACTGGGCGTAGGCGGATGGCTTCAATCACAACTCATTTTGTGGGGGGGCACTTCATTCTATGCGACTTAGCTTGTGATTCGTGCAGAGATCGCCTTAAAAAATCCCATGGGCAACACAAACTCATGCGACTCGCCTTTGCTGACGGGACTCCAAGTTAAATCATCGGGATCCACCTCGACACGCTCCGCAGTAAAGGCTTTAATCCAACCAATGAAATCCAGGGGCTGCTCTAGGGCAGACAGCGAGGCAGTGTGGAGTTTTTCAAACGCCTCTGAGCCCGCAGCCTCATCCTCTCCGCCGACGATCAAAATCGAGAGCGGCTCATCGACTTGCAAAATCGCCATTTGACGAATCAGGACCATGGCTTTCTTGAGGGAGTCGTGGTCGCTTGCGGTAACCAGAATGCGCTTAATATTGCTGCCGTAATACGAAACGATATTGGCTTGCGGGTCAATCGTAGGAAAAATGATGTAGTCAATATCGATTTCGTGGCTGACTAAACGTTGATCCAATTGAGGGTATTTGGCAAAGCGGTTGGTTACCTCTGGGCGCAATTTAACACTGGTTGCATACCAAAAATTCTCTTCAACCGCTTTAATGCTTCTGGGTAATTCGATCGAGCTGGTAAATACTTGCCCTAAATCATAGCGAATCGGGTATAAAAAACCGGACATGGTTTTGCGCTCCGACAGCGCAATCTCATCAATCAGGAGTACTTTATGCCCTAAGTGCTTTACATTCTGCGCGGTGCTATGACCTAGGTGAATGGTCGAATCGGCATCCAGAGTGCTAGCAATGCAAATCACCCGCGCCAACTCGGCGCCAAAGATGCTGCGTAAGCCTGCCGCTTGATCTGTACTGATGCTGGCTGTTGTGTTCATGAGTTTACTTTGCGAATCCAGTCGCCCAAGTGGTCTGAAAGCAGCGCAGGTACTTGTTCGTCTGTAATCGAGAATGTTTCGGAGAAGGCGCGCACGGCCATAGCGCGGTGACTCAAGTAATTAATATCCGGCTGGCTGAGATCTTCTGGAACGCGCTGTCCATTGGAAACAAAGAGTACGGATAAATCATGGCGAATGACGCTATCAATTACTGGAGCGAGATGGGCGGCTTCATCAATTTTGGTAATGATCACTGAGTCAAGCTTCTCACCATTGGCATTGAGCATCGCTTGGTTATGCAGATTAATGACCTCTTCCTGGGTGCGCAAATCGGTTGTGGAGCTCATGACTAAAATGCGCTTTGTTTTATTAGAGCCATGCTGCAGCAGTAAAGACTGCTCAATCATTAAGGTGTCGCGTTGACTGACTCCGGCGGTATCCAGAATCACGATTTTACGATTGGAAAATTCCTTAAGCTTTGCAGCCAAA
>CALRRC020000012.1:0-9324 GCA_943370515.1 Erythrobacter sanguineus
AATGCCGAGCTCGCCACTTTCTCCAGGGAGGGCAACAAACTTTGCCTCTCCACTAAAGATGGATTGCTCCGCACTAACAACATCGACGCGAATGGTTGACATGGTTTCCTTGGTATTCGATTAAAGCTTCTTGGCTTTCTCAATGGCCTCATCAATTGAGCCCACCATATAGAACGCCTGCTCTGGCAAATGATCCAACTCGCCACTCACAATCATCTTAAAGCCGCGAATGGTCTCTTTCAGAGGCACGTATTTTCCTGGTGATCCAGTAAATACCTCGGCCACGTGGAAGGGCTGGGATAAGAAACGCTGAATCTTACGGGCGCGGGCTACAGCCAACTTATCGTCTGGCGACAATTCGTCCATGCCCAAAATCGCAATAATGTCACGCAACTCTTTATAGCGCTGCAATGTCATTTGTACGCCTCGCGCCACTTCATAGTGCTCCTGACCTACTACTTGTGGGTCAAGCTGGCGGCTAGTCGAGTCGAGCGGATCAACCGCAGGGTAAATACCCAAAGCAGCAATGTCGCGTGACAACACAACGGTGGAATCCAAATGCAAGAAGGTGGTTGCTGGGGATGGGTCAGTTAAGTCATCGGCAGGAACGTAAACGGCTTGAATCGATGTGACAGAACCTGTCTTGGTCGATGTAATACGCTCCTGCAATTTACCCATTTCTTCAGCCAAGGTTGGCTGATAGCCCACCGCAGAAGGCATACGGCCAAGCAAAGCTGATACCTCTGTACCTGCCAGAGTGTAGCGATAAATGTTGTCCACGAAGAAGAGAATGTCGCGGCCTTCGTCACGGAAGGCCTCGGCCATGGTCAAGCCCGTCAGCGCAACACGCAAGCGGTTGCCAGGCGGCTCATTCATCTGACCAAATACCATTGCTACCTTATCGATAACATTGGACTCTTTCATCTCGTGATAAAAGTCATTTCCTTCGCGGGTGCGCTCACCTACACCAGCAAACACGGATAAACCGGAGTGCTGTTTTGCGATGTTATTAATCAGCTCCATCATGTTCACGGTTTTACCTACGCCGGCGCCACCGAACAAACCAACTTTTCCGCCTTTGGCAAATGGGCAAACTAAGTCAATAACCTTAATACCGGTTTCTAATAAATCAATTGATGGTGACAACTCGTCAAACTTTGGTGCTGGCTGATGAATAGCGCGGCGCTCTTGCGTTGCAATCGGGCCAGCATCATCAATCGGACGCCCCAACACATCCATAATGCGGCCGAGTGTTGCTGGGCCAACTGGGACAGAAATGGCTTTTCCTGTTGACGCTACTTCCATGCCACGGCGCAGGCCATCGCTTGCGCCCATGGCAATTGCGCGCACTACGCCATCCCCAATTTGTTGCTGAACTTCAAAGGTCAAGCCTTTTTCAACAAATGATTTTTCGCCGCTCTCGACCAATGTCAAGGCATCATAAATATTTGGCATGCTGTCACGCGGGAACTGAATGTCCACCACAGGACCAATACACTGAACGATATTTCCGTTACTCATCGCATCTCTCCGATTTATTCCTAAATTCTGTCGTACTTCTAAATGCAGCCAGCTTAAACCGCTGCCGCTCCACCAACAATCTCTGAAAGCTCTTTTGTAATCGCGGCCTGACGGGTTTTGTTGTATTCCAATTGCAACTCGCCAATAACATTCTTTGCATTGTCGGATGCCGCCTTCATTGAAACCATCCGTGCAGATTGCTCTGAGGCCATGTTTTCTGCAACCGCCTGATAAATTAAAGCCTCAACATAGCGCTTTAACAGGCCATTCAAAATCGACTCGGCATCGGGCTCATAAATATAGTCCCATGATGTTGCCTTACCTTCGCTAGCGGTAACCGCATTGGGCGCAAGCGGCAAGATCCTTTCTAATACAGGCTCTTGTTTCATCGCGTTCACAAAGCGTGTGTAGGCAAGATAGACTTCATCCACTTCGCCGCGCTCGAAGGCTTTGAGCTGTGCAGTTATGGCACCAATCAAGGTGTCCATGTGGGGCGTGTCGCCCAATTGAATAGTTTCTGACAGCAACTTGGCTTTTGAGCGATTTAAAAATTGCAAGCCTTTAGAGCCAATGGCGGTAAATTCAATGCCAATTTTCTTTTCTTGCATTTCACGAACTTGATTTGTAATCAAGCGCAATATATTGGTATTGAGACCGCCGCAAAGACCCTTGTCCGTGCTCACCAAAATTGTCCCTATATTTTTAACCTCGCGGACTACCATGTAAGTAGGGCGGTACTCGGGATTTGCTTGCGCTAAATTAGCAGCGATTTCCCTAATTTTTTCAGAATAGGGGCGCGCATTGCGCATACGCTCTTGGGCACGCCGCATCTTTGATGCGGCGACCATTTCCATTGCCTTCGTGATCTTGCGCGTGTTTTGCACGCTCTTGATCTTAGACCGTATCTCTTTTGTACTTGCCATGATGTATGCGCTCCCTCTTAGAAGGAGGCTGAGCGCTTGTAATCCTCAATTGCAACACGTAAAGCAGCTTCATCGTCTTTGCTCAAATCTTTCGTTTCTTCAATGCGTCCAACTAAGTCCGCATATTTTGATTTGAGGTGATCTTGTAAGCCTTTTTCAAATGCCAATACATGCTTAACTTCGAGATCGTCAAAGTAGCCGTTATTCATTGCATAAAGTGAGGCAGCCATTTCCCAGACCTGCAAGGGCTTGTACTGCGCCTGTTTACACAACTCTGTAACGCGCTTGCCGCGTTCGAGCTGTTTACGCGTTGCATCATCAAGATCCGATGCAAACTGTGCAAACGCAGCTAACTCACGGTACTGCGCGAGGTCGGTACGAATACCGCCAGACAGTTTTTTGATTACTTTGGTTTGTGCAGCACCACCCACGCGCGATACAGAAATACCGGCGTTGATCGCTGGGCGTACGCCTGCGTTAAAGAGATCGGTCTCTAAGAAGATCTGGCCGTCGGTAATCGAAATCACGTTGGTTGGAACGAAAGCAGAAACGTCACCCGCTTGGGTTTCAATAATGGGCAGGGCGGTAAGTGAGCCGGTCTTGCCTTTTACAGCGCCGTTGGTAAATTTCTCAACATAGTCTGCGTTCACACGAGCAGCGCGCTCTAATAAACGGGAGTGGAGATAGAACACGTCGCCAGGATACGCTTCGCGGCCTGGTGGTCGGCGGAGTAACAAGGAAATCTGACGATAGGCAACCGCTTGCTTAGTTAAGTCGTCGTACACAATCAGAGCATCTTCACCACGATCGCGGAAGTATTCGCCCATTGTGCAGCCTGCATATGCAGAGAGGTATTGCATGGCGGCAGACTCCGACGCGCTTGCAGCAACCACCACGGTGTATTCCATGGCACCAAGTTCAGTTAACTTACGCACGACGTTGGCAATCGTCGATGCTTTTTGACCAATCGCAACATAGACGCAATAGACGCCTTTGCCTTTTTGGTTAATGATCGCATCCACAGCAACCGCGGTCTTACCAGTCTGGCGGTCGCCAATGATCAATTCGCGCTGACCGCGACCAATTGGAACCATGGCATCAATCGCCTTCAAGCCGGTTTGTACTGGCTGGCTAACCGATTGACGGGCGATTACGCCTGGAGCTACTTTTTCAATAAAGTCGGTAAGCTTGGCGTTGACTGGGCCCTTACCGTCGATCGGCTGACCAAGGGCATTTACAACGCGGCCGAGGAGCTCTGGACCAACCGGTACCTCTAAAATGCGTCCTGTGCATTTGACTGGATCACCTTCTTTGATATGGGTGTACTCGCCGAGCACAACCGCACCAACCGAATCACGCTCTAAGTTCAGCGCAAGGCCAATGGTATTACCAGGAAACTCCAACATTTCCCCTTGCATCACACCAGACAAACCATATACGCGGCAAATACCGTCGGTTACTGAAATAACGGTGCCTTGGTTGCGCAGCTGGGAGTCAACTCCCATTTCACTAATTCGGCTCTTGATCAGTTCGCTGATCTCGGAAGGGTTCAGTTGCATCAATTACTCCTGGATATAATTTCGTATGTTCTTAGTAAAAGGTTATGCGCTTAGGCTTGCTTGCATTGTGGCCAGCCGGGCCTTAACTGTGCTGTCCAATACCTCATCGCCAACTTGAATGCGTACGCCGCCAATTAAGCTAGGGTCCACTTCAATCGTTGGGCGCAATTCCTTACCGCCAAAGCGTTTTTTCAAGCTCGCCAACAAACTGTTTAATGCATCACCCTCAAGCGGAAAGGCGCTGGTAATGAGAACCTCTGCAGCGCCTTCACTTTGATTTTTCAACAATTCAAATTGGGCTGCAATTTCGGGCAATGCTGCCAAGCGATGGTTTTGATTCACCAGACGCAAGAACGCACTGACTTTATCGTCCAACTTCGTCTTAACCATGCCACTCAATAGCTTGCTGAGAGCGTCTGCCGAAATTTTTGGATTATTGGCTAATACAGCCACATCCGGCATCGCTGCCAACTGCGCGAGTTCAGTTAACTGAACCATCGAGGAGCCCAGCTCTGCAGGCTTAAGGCTTGAGAAAAGCGCTTCAGCGTAAGGGCGTGCAATGGTAGCTAAATCAGCCATATTAGAGCTCTGCCTTGAGTTGATCTAACAATGCGGCGTGCGCCTTTGGATCCACTTCGCGGCGTAAAATTTGCTCGGCGCCACGCACCGCCAAGTTTGCAACTTCGGCTCGCAATACATCGCGCGCCCGGGATACTTGCTGTTCTGCGTCTTGCTTTGCTTGATTAATAATACGTGCGGCTTCTGCCTGTGCATTACTACGAATCTCTTCCGCACTAAGCTGTGCGCGCTTTTCTGCTTCAGCTACGCGCTGTCCGCCCTCTTGGCGAGCGCGTACTAACTCTTGCTCGGCCAGTTTTGAAGCGGAGGCAAGATCAGCCTTACCACGCTCAGCGGCTGCTAAGCCTTCTGCAACTTTGGTGGCGCGCTCGTCTAAGGCTTTTACTAAGGGGGGCCACACAAAGCGTGCAACTACCCACCATAAAATGAAGAAGACGATCATTTGCGCGAATAGGGTCGCGTTCAGATTCACGGTATTCCTTTCGGTATTGTTAAGAGCGTGCGGACGACACAGTGTTGCCCGCGTCAGAACAATTACTTAATAACGGCCAACAATGGGTTTGCAAATGCAAACAACATCGCAACACCAACGCCGATCAAGAAAGCCGCGTCGATCAAACCGGCCAGCAAGAACATTTTGGTTTGCAGTTCATTCATCAACTCGGGCTGACGCGCTGCGCCTTCAATAAATTTTCCGCCCATAAGGCCAATGCCTAGACATGCGCCTAGTGCGCCCAAACCAATAATGAGGCCGATGCCGATTGCAGTTAAACCTTGAATGTTTGCTAAAAATTCTTGCATGATGACTCCTGAGTAATAAAAGTGGTAATAAAAATAAAACGGTTAATGGTGGCTGTGTGCCTGGCCGATGTAGACCAAAGTCAACATCATAAAAATAAAAGCCTGTAACAAAATAACGAGGATGTGAAATATTGCCCAAGCAGAGCCTGCAATGACGTGCCCAACAAGGCCAAGCACACTCAGGTCGAGACTAAAGGTCCAAATGCTTCCCAGCAAGGCGATGAGCAAGAAAATTAGCTCGCCCGCATACATATTGCCGAACAACCGCATGCCTAAGGAAACCCCTTTGGCGATGTACTCGATTACGTTTAGAACAAGGTTGAATGGGGCCAAATACCACTTTGCTCCAAATGGCGCGGATAGGAGTTCGTGTACAAATCCTCCTACGCCCTTTACCTTGAAGCTGTAGTAAAAAACCAGCAACAAAACCGCGAAGGACATACCTAATGTCGCATTCAAATCGGTTGTCGGGACTAACTTATGATGCGGCACATGCAAACCCAAATTCTCAAGAAAGTGGTTTACGCCCACCACCCAATCTACCGGCACCAGATCAAGCGTGTTTAACAAAATGATCCAGCAGAATACAAAAAGCGCCAGAGGGGCAATGTAGCTTCGGTCGCCGTGAACAATGCTTTTGGATTGTGTTTCAACCATTTCGACTAGCATTTCGATTAATGCCTGGAAGCGCCCAGGCACTCCTGGGCTTGCACGCCGTGCGGCAAGGAGCAAAAATCCAACCGTTAATAGACCCATGGCGAGGGTCCAAAAAATGGTGTCTAAATTGATAACGCTGAAATCAATAATTGAGGCTTGGGGTCCGCCAATATTGTTTAAATTTTGCAAATGCTCTGCAATGTACGCTGTGGGCGTTAAAGGCTCGCTAGGAGCGCCATTTACTGCACTTGCCATCTTAAGCAATCCCTTTTTACAAAATTCCGGTTAACGCCAAAGCAGTCCAAGAAGATAACATTTGAGCGTGACAATATAAGTCAGCAGCAACGGTATCCACCTTAATTCTGCGTAGTTAAACGCTAACCAAATAAACATTGCGATTGTAGCGGTAATTTTTATTACTTCACCAGAAACAAGCGCTGACAAAAAACCGCCAGAGGTAAGGCGCTGTGCACGTCTTGCAATCTCTAAGCGGAGCAAAAATAGCACAGCAGGCAAAACACCAATTAACCCACCTAAAAATGCCGAGTAAGTATAAACGCTAATGCGTCCGTCGTCCCAAAAAATACAAGCAATGAGCGTGCCTAAGATGGTTGCCAGCATTTGACCGGCTACTACCCGCCATGGCAATGTCCATCTACTTTTGTCTGAGTTAGCTTGTAATAGCGCTTGCATTTCTTCGCCGCTATAGACCCGATATGGCTCCTCTGGTTCCTTCCATGGGTCATCGGCGTTCGGTTGATCGCTTGGCGCTTTCAAATAGATCCCTTGGCTTATCTTGTGTTCACGTTTCAATACCGAGTTTTTTTATAAGGGCATCCAGTTCGTCCGCTTTACTGAAACGAATCCGCAGCTCTCCGCCCTTGCCTTTAAGCTTAAATTCGGCGCTGAGGCCAATTTGATCCGCAATTTCTCGCGATAAGCGCTGCAAATCCGGATCTGCTGCATGGGTATCAGTCGCTTTTTTGGGTTTCTTCGCGCCCATTTGCCCGCCAGCCCTTGCAAGCACTGCGGACAAACGCTCGGCTTCCCGCACTGAAAGCCCTTGGGCCATGATTTTTTGCGCCAACGCAACCTGACTCGCTCCCGGCAGGGGGAGTAGGGCGCGTGCATGGCCCATATCAATATCACCGGCCAACAACATGGCTTGGACTGGCTTCGCCAGTTGGGCCAGGCGCAATAAGTTAGTGATGGCGCTTCTTGATTTGCCGACGGATTTTGCTGCTTGTTCGTGGGTAAACCCAAATTCTTCAATCAAGCGAGCCAATCCCTGTGACTCCTCTAGGGGATTTAAGTCCTCGCGCTGCATGTTTTCAATCAGGGCCATTGCCGCCGCCCCTTTATCGTCTGCCAGGGATACCAGGACTGGAACCTCGGTAAGTCCGGCCAGAGTGGCGGCCCTAAAGCGGCGCTCGCCGGCAATAATTTCGTATTTACCTGCGGAAATCGCGCGCACTAAGAGGGGTTGCATGACGCCTTGTTCGCGAATGCTTTCCGCCAATTCCTGAAGAGGGCCTGACTCCATTTTTTGGCGCGGCTGGTATTTGCCGGCCTGTAGTGCGGCGAGGGGGAGACTGGTTATGGTGGCGCTGTCTTGGGCTGGTTTCGATTTTTCACCCAGTAAGGCCTCAAGGCCACGGCCAAGGCCTTTTTTCTTTATTGTGCTCATGGTGTTTGATCAATCACATTTGTTTAATTCGTTGAATCATTTCCGCACCAAAGTCCAAATAGGCCTTGGCTCCACGGGATGTCTTATCAAAAGAAACGCCTGGCAAGCCATACGAGGGGGCCTCTGCTAAACGGACGTTGCGGGGAATAATTGTGTTAAATACTTTGTCGCCGAAATGTTCCAGCAATTGCTCCGAAACCTGTTGCTGTAAGGTCATGCGCGGGTCAAACATCACCCGCAACAAACCAATAATCATCAGATCCGGATTGAGGTTGGCGTGCACTTGCTTGATGGTATTTACCAAATCCGATAGGCCCTCTAGGGCAAAGTACTCGCACTGCATCGGAACAATAACGCCATTCGCTGCGCATAGGCCATTGAGCGTCAGCAAGGAGAGTGCGGGCGGGCAGTCAATCAAGATGAAGTCATACTGAGCGGCGACCAACGCCAGCGCGGCCTTTAGGCGCAGCTCACGCTCATCAAGATCAACCAACTCGATTTCTGCGCCTGCTAAATCGCGGTTTGCTGGCAAGACATCGTAGCCAGCACTTTCGCAACGCTGCACACAAGCCGCCACCGTAGCCTGGCCAATCAGCACCTGATATATGCTCTTGTTGAGCTCTGCCTTTTCAATGCCAGAGCCCATGGTTGCATTGCCTTGTGGGTCCAAATCTACCAATAGCACCCGTTGCTTATGTCCGGCCAGGCCGGCGGCCAGATTCACGGCTGTCGTGGTTTTTCCAACGCCGCCCTTTTGATTTGCAATACAGAATATTTTGGCCATGGGGTTTTTTATTTGCCTTTACGGTGTGATTTTCGCATGGGGCGTAAAGACCAAAAGTCGCCGCTCTGCCGTGCTGTTGGGAATCAATACAAAGCGGTCTGCCAAAAGCTGCCAGCGCTGGGTCGATACGGTCGCCAGCTCTTCATCCGCACGCTTTGCCTTCATAGCAAAAACCAGGCCGCCCGGCTTCAAAAAAGGCTCTGCTAAGTCTAAAAAACGATCTAGGCTTGTAAATGCCCTGGAAATAACTGCATCGTACTTGCCCGGCTCTTGGCTTGCGACGTGCTCTACACGATCGCTGTAAATCGATGCATTACTGAGGCCAAGCTTGCCTTTCACATTTTGCAAAAAGGCCGTTTTCTTGCGGACCGCCTCAATCAGGCTAATGCTCCAATTGGGCTCAGCAATCGCAATGGGTATTGCTGGCAAGCCCCCACCAGACCCAAGGTCTGCAATCCGCACTTGCGTTGGCGGTAAAAATTCACGCATTATTGGTAAAATTGCAATAGAATCAATGAGATGGAGATCAATGCCGGCTTGCTCACCCTCAACCGAGGTTAGGTTATGCACGCGATTCCAGCGCTCGAGCTCTTGCAAGAACGCATTTAAATCGGCTACCTGTTTCTGCGACAAGGCTAAACCAAGTTCAGTAACGCCAAGCTCAAGACCTGCCCCCCTCACACAGACTCCTGGGATTTGCCAATACCCCGCTTTAAATGCACCAACAATAAAGATATGGCCGCTGGCGTGACCCCCGATATGCGCGCAGCCTGTCCCAAGGTTTCTGGTTTTTGGGCGCCTAATTTCTGTTGA
>CALRRC020000013.1:0-9288 GCA_943370515.1 Erythrobacter sanguineus
CGGTCTCCTTGGATCCGCCCCTCGTGCTGTGGAGTCTGTCTGAGCGTTCCGTATTGATGGATGCCTTTACAGTTGGAAAAAAGCAATTGATTCATGTTCTAGAGCGATCACAGGAAGACCTCGCCATGCGCTTTGCTAAAAGTACTGGCGATCAATTTGCGGGAGTCGACCTGGTCACTACCCCCTCTGGCCTTGCAATGCTGCCGGATTGTGTCGCCTACTTTGAGTGCGAAACCATTGCCGTTCATCCAGGCGGTGATCACCGCATTATTGTTGCACGCATCGTGAACATGCAAGACCATGAAGAGCGTGACCCAATGGTATTTTCTCGGAGTCAATTTATGGGTGCTCAGCCTGCCTAGGGGCACCCTAATCGAATAAAGGATTTTGTATGATGCGTCTTTGGGGTAGAGCCAGCTCAATCAATGTCCAAAAAATTCTATGGTGCCTGCATGAGCTTGGGCTCAAAGAAGGCGCAGACTATGAGCGCATCGATGCTGGCCTGCAATTTGGCGTGGTCAATACCCCTGAATTCTTAGCATTAAACCCTAATGGCTTAGTGCCAACGCTACAAGACGAATCCTTCGCGCTATGGGAATCCAATTCCATTTTGCGTTACCTCGCTCGCAAGTATGACCAGAACGGACGCTATCCAGCCGACATTCATAGCCAAGCTTCTGCCGACAAGTGGATGGATTGGCAACTCACTACTTTCTGGCCAGCCGTGCGGCCAGCATTTTTAGGGCTGACGCGAACCCCTGAAAATGAACGTAATTATGATTTGATTCGAAAAAACTATGAGGCGGCTAGCGGTCAACTGAAGATCCTCAATCAAGCCTTTGAATCCCATTTGTATTGCGCTGGCAATCGCTTTAGCCTAGCCGATATTGCCTTGGGTCTCTGCGTCAATCGCTGGATCATGCTGGCCGATAAGTTTCCTGAGCGGGTGGGTCAGCGCCCCATATATCCAGGAATTGAAGCGTGGATGAAGCGCTTAGAAAGCGAAACCGCCTATCTCAAGGTGGCTTAAAAAGGTAAGGGCATAACGCCCTATGCTTGCTTGAATTTCTTAGCTTGGTGATCAGCACCAATAAAGAGGTACATCGCCGGCACCACAAACAGGGTAAATAAAGTACCAATCGAGAGGCCGGTAAAGATCACAATGCCCATGGATTGACGGCCTGCAGCGCCTGCGCCCGACGCAATCACCAAGGGGATCACGCCTAAGACCATCGCTGCCGTGGTCATAAGAATAGGACGCAAACGAACGCTACTGGCTTCGACAATCGCATCGAGCTTACTTCGCCCTGCTGCTTGCAACTCATTGGCGAACTCTACAATCAAAATACCGTGCTTACTAATGAGCCCCATCAGCGTAACAAGGCCAACCTGGGTGTAGACATTCAGCGTAGTGAAGCCGAGATTAATAAATATCAGCGCGCCAAATAAAGCCAGCGGCACCGAAACCAAAATCACAATCGGGTCACGGAAACTTTCAAATTGGGCGGCTAACACTAAGAACACAATCAAAATGGCAAAGAACATCGTGACCAAAAAACCACCCGACTCATTCATGAATTGCCGTGATGGCCCGGCATAGTCAATCGAGTAGCCATTGGGCGCCACCTCTTTTAATGACTGTGCTATGAACTTGAGTACCTCTTCTTGGGATACGAATGGCGTACTGACACCAATAATCGTCGCAGAATTCAGCTGCTGGAAATGATTGATGGATTGTGGAACCACGCGCTGCTTAATGCTGGCAATGGTCCGTGCCTGAATCATCTCGCCACTGGGCGTGCGAATGTAGTAATCCAATATTTGATCTGGATTGAGTCGATCGACTTGCTTCACCTGCGGAATTACCCGGTACGACCTACCAGAAACTGAAAAATAATTTACAAAGCCACCGCCAAGCGCAGCTGAGAGTGCATTACCCACATCACGCTGGGTCATGCCCAGTGCGGCCACTTTTTCGCGGTCTATCTCTAAGACGTTTTGTGGTTTATCAATCTTTAAATCGCTATCGACAAAGAAGAACATGCCGCTCTTGCGCGCTTTATCCAATACGGCCTGAGATACTTCATTGAGGTTTTCATACGACTCGGTAGTATTAATAACCACTTGTACTGGTAAGCCCTGAGCCCCCGGCAAAGCCGGAAACTGGAAGGCGGCAACTCGTACGCCAGCAATGCTATTCCACTTATTCTGCATATCTTCCTGAAAAGCGGAAGCACTCCGGCTACGCTCGTTCCAATCCTTCATCAGCACGCCGCCAAAACTGCTGGTTGCACTCGTAATTTGGAACATCTGCAAATACTCCGGCTCCGCTGCTGCGATTTTTTGAATCTGATCGGCATAGGTTTGCATTTGATTGACCGTGGCATTCGGCGGGCCAGAAGCCTGCATTAGCACGATGCCTTGATCTTCAATTGGCGCTAACTCCGAATGGGCTGTTGCATACAGATACGCAACACCACCCAGTAAAAATACGCCCATCACAATAATGACCTGCCAGGTACTCAAGAGGTCCCGTAAGATGGTTTGATATCGATGGTGTACTCGATCAAAAATCGCATCAATCTTTTTAACAAAGGGGGCGGTCTCCTGTCCTTCGGTAAAAATGCGGGAGCACATCATAGGCGACAGGGTTAATGCAACCACGCCAGAAACCGCTACTGCACTGGCTAAGGTAAACGCAAACTCGGTGAATAGCGCCCCGGTAAGACCGCCCTGAAAGCCAATGGGAATATAAACAGCAATGAGTACTACTGTCATTGCTAAGATCGGGTTGCCAAGTTCACGCGCCGCAATTAACGATGCCTCGAGCGGTGATTTACCCTCTTTCATATGGCGATCGACATTCTCCACCACGATGATGGCGTCGTCCACAACCAAACCGATCGCCAGCACTAGGGCAAGAAGGGTTAGCAAGTTAATCGAATAACCCAGGACCTGCATCAAGAAGAAGGTGCCGATGAGCGATAGTGGCATCGCAATCACAGGAACCATGACTGCGCGGAAGCTTCCCAAAAACAGGAAGATAACGACGGTCACAATGAGGAGCGCCTCGAGTAAGGTAGCTACCACCTCGTCAATTGAGGTAGTAATGAATTTCGTTGAGTCATAGACAATATTGCCAACTAAACCAGTAGGTAATTGCCTCTGAATATCCGGCAAGACTGCACGTACGCGTTCTGCAACATCAAGTAAATTCGCATCGGGGGCCACTTTGATGCCAATAAACACCGACTGCTTACCGCTAAATGCCACATTGGTGTTGTAGTCATCTGATCCTAAGCTAACTGTGGCTACTTGATCTAAATACACAATGTCCGCACCATTGCGCTTGACTACCAATTTACGGAATTCATCCAGGGTGTGTAGATCAGTGCCCGCCACTAAATCCACGGCTACCATTTCTCCTTTTGTACTGCCAACGGCAGAGAGGTAATTATTGGCGGCGAGTGCGTTATACACATCATCCGCACCAACTCCTACGCCAGCCATGCGATCGCGATCCAGCCAAGCTCGCAGAGCAAACTTACGACCACCTAAAATTTCCGCGTTCTGAACGCCAGCGACCGAGTCAAGTTTTGGCTTTACTACCCGCAAAAGGTAATCGGTTGTGCTGTTGTTGGGAATAACATCGCTGTAAAAACCCAAATACATTGCTGCAGTGGATTGGCCGACCTGAACCGTTAGGATGGGCTGCTGAGCTTGCGGTGGCAGTTGATTACGCACCGAGCTGATTTGCGTATTGATTTGGGTCAGCGCTTTATTGGCATCGTAATTCAGCTGCAAGGTTGCAATAATGGTGGAGATACCACTGATACTGGTTGACGAGAGGTAATCAATTCCCTGGGCTTGTGCAATCGCCGCCTCTAAGGGCTGCGTAATGAAGCCGGCAATCGTTTCGGGATCTGCTCCAAAATACGCGGTCGTGATGGTAACGATGGCATTTTGAGTTTGTGGGTACTGATTGACCGGCAAGGTGCTAGCCGACTTCAGTCCAAACACCAGAATGAGCGCACTCACCACCAGCGCCAAGACGGGTCTGCGAATAAATAGATCAGTCCACTTCATAAATTAGTCAGTTCGCTTGATTTATTGTTCTTGTGGCTTTGGATTCGGATTAAAGCCAGGCTGGACTTGATTGTTAATAATCAATGGCGTGCCATTTTTCAATTTGAGCTGTCCGCTAGTGACCACCATCACACCTGGCTCAAGGCCTTTGACAATCGCGACTTGATCGCCGCGGGTGAGCCCTGTTGTCACAAATACTTGCTCAGCCTCAATCAGCGGCTTACCTTGCTTATCCTTGCGATCGGTTTTGCGAGCGATGAAGACCGTACTACCATAGGGATTGTAGGTAATCGCCGTTTGGGGCAGGGTTAGGTATTTGATACGGTTACCTAAATTGATGGTGACGTTGGCAAACATGCCTGGCAATACTTTTTTATCCGGATTGCTCACCATTGCCTCAATTTGCATATTGCGCGTATTGAGCTCAACCTTTGGGCTCACGGCCGTAATCTTGCCTTTGAAGCCGGCATCTTTAAATGCGTCGGTCTTCATTTCAATCTCTTGCCCTACTTGAATCATGCCAGCTGTACTTTGCGGCAGGGTGAAATCCACAAAAATGGGATCGAGGGTTTGAATGGTCAACATCTTATCGCCTGCATTGACGTATTGGCCTGGGTTAATTGCAATGATGCCGACGCGGCCACTAAAGGGCGCTTTGATGCTCTTCTTTGCAACGAGTGCGGCCTGCTGCTCAACCTGAGCGGCCTTTGATTTAGCATCTGCGGCACTGGTGTCAAAGACGTTTTTACTAATAGCCTGAATCGCAAGCTGCTGTTTATCGCGCTCATTAATCACCTTGGCCAAATCAGCCATTGCCTTAAAGGAATTGAGCTGAGCAATATCCGCTGCGTCATTGAGCTGAATTAACAAATCGCCCTTCTTCACATCCATTCCGGATTTAACGAACACATCTAATACTGCACCGCCAGTCTCGGCACTTAAATCAACCCCGCGAAACGCGCGGATATTGCCCACACTGCTTAAGGTCGGCTGCCACTCATCTTCCTCTGCCACCATCGTCGATACGGTTGCAGGTGGCAAGCCCATGCTCGAGATAAAGTAGGTGATTAATGCAGTTTTTAGCGTATTGAAACCAACCAGCAATCCAAGCAGTACACAGACTGAAACCAGCATGACGATCATGCGGCGACGCAAAGGCGTCATCGCCATCAGCTTGGCGTAGGTTTTTGTGTTTTTGAATCGTGCCCGCAAACGAAGCGTATTGCCAATGCGACTGAATAATGTACTGATTGCGTTCCAAAGCTTGCTTAGGTATTCCATTAGTTTCCACTCATGTACTTTAGACTTCAGTGTTTGAATTAATTCCTGCAATGATTTCATTGCGCATTCCTTGCAACATTCGGTTGATATGCTGGGCCATCTCGGTTCCACCAGCCTCCGCCTAGGGCAGCGAACAGCGCGGCTGTATCTGCAAAGCGTACCGCCTGCGCCTGCACAAACTTCACCTTGGCCTGCTGATACAGGTTTTGGTAATAAAGCACAGCTAAATAGCTACTGGTTCCTAACTTGTATTGTTCTTGTACTAAATCCAAGGTTTCCTTAGAGAAGCGCTCGGCATCGGCAGCGGCCTTTAAAGACTGGGCACCCGTCTCTAGCGCACGCAGGGCATCAGCTACCTCTTGGAAGGCAGTCAGAACAGTGGCTTGATACTGAAACACCGCCTGTTCGTAACCCGCAATCGCACCGCGCCGCTGGGCTAGAAGTTGTCCGCCCTGAAACAAAGGCTGAAAAACCCCGCCAGCAACACTCCAAATTGCCGCCGAGGGTCCAAATAAGGCGCCGGAGGAAAGCGCCACTGATCCGACGCTAGCGCTCAAATTAATTTGTGGCAGAAGATTGGCAGTAGCCACACCCACTAAGGCATTGGTTGATTTAAGTAAGGCCTCAGCTGCCCGAATATCCGGGCGCTGCCGCACTAAATTGGATGGCAGAGATAGTGGGAGCTTATCTGGCAAATGTAAATTGGCTAACTCGAATTCAGCGATCTGTGCACTGCTGGGAAACGCACCGGTATATACGGCCAGTTGATTGCGTGCAAAAGCGAGATTACGCTCATAAGTCAATAAATCGACCTGGGAGTTCGCCACTAAGGTTTGCTGTGATGTCAGGTCTACCCGCGATACAGTGCCGATGGCAAGCTGACGCTCAGTTACGTCTGCAAAATTTTGCTGGGCTTTGAGAATCTCGGATGTGGCGGCGTATTGGGCACGCAGTGCTGCCTCGCGAATTGCTGCCGTCACAATATTGGCAGTTAAAGCGAGATACGCCCCTTCCAACTGAAATTGACTAATCTCTGCTCGCGCACGGGCGCTCTCAACCGTTCGCCTCGCAGCGCCAAATACATCCAAGCGGTAACCCACATTAACGGACGTGTTGTACACGTTATAAATATTCTGTCCAGGAAGACCAAACATCGCCATTGATTGCTGTTGACGCGTTGCGCTACCACCCAATCCAATGCTTGGAAAATACTGGCCGCCAATTTGCGCATTGACGTTTTCTTGAGCAACCCGCAGTGCTGCATCTGCCGCAGCCAAATTGGGATTTTGCTCCAAAGCGGTTTTGATTAGCTTATCCAGCTGAGGCGATTTAAATAAGGTCCACCACTCCGCCGGAATATCCGTATCAGGAATAATCTGCTGCTCTGTTCCTCCAGCTACGTTCGGCGCGGTTGCCAATGTAGTCGCGGTCGGCTTTTCAGTAAAGCGAGCTACTTTTGGAGCATCCGGCTGCTTAAAATCAGGTCCTGCCGCACAAGCAACCAGGCTAGCCGCAAAGAGTGTGACTAATGCACGCTGAGCTAAGTGCATGCGTCTTTGAATATCAGATAATGGGCTAAGTATTGATTCGCTCATGGCAACCCTTATTTGAACACAGATAAGTGGCCTTATTCGGTGCTCTATGCCTCTCTGAAGCCATTACCGCTGGAATGCTAAAGACCTAGAGGCAATCCAACCGCACGAAGTGTGAGGACTTATTCGACGGTGACACTTTTTGCTAAATTTCTTGGTTTATCCACGTCGGTTTCGCGAGCACATGCCGTGTGATAAGCCAGCAATTGCAGTGGCACCACATGCAAAATGGGTGATAAATCTCCGTAGTATTCAGGCAAACGAATTACAGCAATACCATCACTGCTGACGATTTCAGTATCTTGGTCTGCAAATACATACAAGCGACCACCACGAGCCTTCACTTCTTGCATATTGGATTTGAGTTTTTCAAGCAGTGCGTCGTTTGGCGCCACTGTCACTACTGGCATTTTTTCAGTAACCAATGCCAATGGGCCATGTTTTAACTCGCCGGCAGGGTAGGCTTCTGCATGAATATAGGAAATCTCTTTGAGCTTTAAGGCGCCCTCAAGGGCAATCGGATAGTGCAGGCCTCGGCCCAAGAAAAGCGCATTTTCACACTGCGCAAATGCTGCGCTCCAAGCGATGATTTGCGGCTCTAAGGCCAACACGGCAATTAAGGCCTTGGGCAAATGCCGCAATGCCTTTAGTGCGCCCTTCTCCTCTGCATCACTAATACGACCCTGGCGCTTAGCAATCGACATGGTCAATAGATAGAGCGCAAGCAATTGGGTAGTAAACGCTTTGGTTGAAGCAACCCCAATTTCAGTGCCTGCCTTCGTTAGAAAGCGCCAATTCGTTTCACGAATCATCGCACTGCTAGCCACATTGCATATTGCCAAGGTCTTGGTGTGGCCAAGTGCTTTGGCATGGCGTAATGCAGCCAAGGTGTCCGCCGTCTCGCCCGACTGCGACACCACCACAATCAATGTTTTGGGATTCGGCACGGAAGTGCGGTAGCGATACTCACTCGCTATCTCAACCTGCGTCGGCATTCCTGCAATCGATTCAAGCCAATACTTCGCAACGCAAGCCGAGTAATAGCTGGTGCCGCACGCCAAAATCAGAACTTGATCAAATTCCTGCCACACCTGCGGATCCGCATGAAAGAGATCCGGCCCAAAATGCGTGATATTGGCAAGCGTATTCGCAATCGCTGTAGGCTGCTCAAAAATTTCTTTTTGCATGTAATGCTGATATGGGCCCAAATCAACTGAGTCAGCCTGAGCTGGCATGGGTTTTTGTATGCGCTCGACCAACCGGCCATTGCTATCGCTAATACTGACTTGGTCGGCCTTTAAGACAGCAACATCACCTTCTTCTAGGTACAGCATGGTCTTTGCATGACCTGCAAGCGCTAAGGCATCGGATGCAATAAAGTTTTGATTGTCACCAAAAGCAACCACCAGCGGAGAGCCAACACGCGCCCCAATTAAAGTATCAGGACAATCTTGCGCAATGACGCCAATGGCATAGGCGCCATGCAGGCGCGGCAGTACCGCACGTACTGCAAGCGCAATGTTTCGATTGGATTGTGCAATATAGGTTTGATGAATTAAATGAGCTATCACTTCGGTGTCAGTCTCTGACTCAAATGCATAGCCTGCGGCCATCAGCTCGGTGCGCAATACATCGTAGTTTTCAATGATTCCGTTGTGCACCACTGCAATCAACTGATTGGATATGTGGGGGTGAGCATTATGAGTGTCGGGTTTGCCGTGCGTTGCCCAGCGTGTATGGGCTATACCCAATGTGCCGAGAAACTGATTACCTTGCTCCGCTAATTCAGCAACGCGTGCGGTTGTCCGGGCGCGCTCAATTGGGTGCTTTGCATTTGCCGCATCAATCACAGCAAACCCGCAGGAGTCATAGCCGCGGTATTCGAGGCGGCGCAAACCCTCAATTAGGATAGGAACAACGTTATTGCGTGATGCTGCGCCAACAATGCCACACATTATTTTTTGGCCTTTGCTGTTTTTTTAACAGCTAGTTTTCTGGTAGCTACTTTTTTGCTCACTACTTTCTTGTCTTGCTTCACTGGGCGCCGCCACTGAATTGATACTTGTTTGGCACGCGATACCGTTAACTGATTGGCGGGGGCATCTTTGGTTAAGGTTGTGCCCGCACCTAAGGTTGCTCCACGCCCGACTCGAACAGGAGCAACAAGCTGTGTATCGGAGCCTATAAACACATCATCCTCAATAATGGTTTGATGTTTATTAACGCCATCGTAATTACAGGTAATGGTGCCAGCGCCAATATTGACACGTGCACCCACTAGCGAGTCGCCGACATACGCCAAATGATTTGCTTTGCTATTGGAATTAAT